>NZ_JBHWIE010000135.1:0-18660 GCF_042732085.1 Actinosynnema sp. NPDC059797 | reverse complement strand
TCCGCCCTGCCCTGCACAGCCGTCCGCCCTGCCCTGCACAGCCGTCCGCCCTGCCACTCGCTCGTCCGAGCGGGAGTGGCAGGGCGGATCGGGCCGGGGTCAGAGGTTGATGCCGCGCTCGCCCAGCCAGCCGATCGGGTCGATCTTCTGCGAGCCGCCGATCCAGACCTCGAAGTGCAGGTGAGGACCGGTGGACTGGCCGCGGTTGCCCATGGTGGCGATCTGCTGGCCCGCCTGGACCTGCTGGCCCTGGGACACGAGGATCTCGTTGACGTGCCCGTAGACGGTGATCGTGCCGTCGCCGTGCTGGACGCGGACCCACAGGCCGAAGCCCGAGGCCGGGCCGGCTTCGACGATCACGCCGTCCATGGCGGACAGGATCGGGGTGCCGATGGCGTTGGCGATGTCGACGCCGTAGTGCGTCGTGCCCCACCGCGCGCCGTAGCCCGAGGTGAAGGTGCCCTCGGCCGGCTTGACCGCCTTCGGGCGCTGTGCCGCCGCCTTCACCGCCGCTTCCTCGGCCGCGACGCGCGCCTGCTCGGCCTGCTGGGCCTTCTGGGCCTCCTCGGCTGCGATGCGCGCCTGCTCGGCCGCCTGCTCGGCCTCCTGCTGGCGCTTCAGCTCGGCCTGGCGCGCGTTGTAGCCGTCCGAGGCGTGCTTGATGGCCTGGTTGACGTGCTGACGGGCGAGGAGCCCCTCCGACCGCATGAGCTTCGCGGCCTCCAGGCCGGGCTCGACGGCGTGCACGGTGCGGACCGCGGCACCACGCGGGGCCGTGGTCGTGTTGGCCGCGAGGGCCGCCGCGAAGTCGGCGCCCGCGGCGACGGGGAGGATGCCGCTGTCACCGGAGCCGAGGCCGCCGCTGGCCGCGCCGACGCTCGTGACGAGCGTGCCCGCCGCGACCACGATGGCCGCGACCCGACCGCTGACGGGAGCTTTCTCGCACTCAGCGCGGTGACAACCACGCGTGCCGGTGGCCCTCGGGGACGCGCTGAACGCGCGGCGACCACTGGCGATCGAATGCCGTGCCAAGGTTGTGCCTTCCTGCATCGGGGAGCCCGGTCGGGACACCTGGCGGGGGATCCAGGCGGTGCCGCTTTCGGGGAGCGACGCCGTGTCCATCTGGTGACCGAACCGTGATGTGCGGCCGGAAAAGTAACCCGTGGTAGCCAGGAAGGGCAAGCCTTCGGGTGAGTGCTGCGGGTTTTTGGTCAGTTAACACACTGATTATCACTCACCGTGTTCAGATACCCGAAAGTTCCGCATCTGGTCGTTACAAACCTGCTGGTCCACGCCCTGCGGCGGGGTGCGGAGCGAGTGACGGACCAGGCCCGCCGGCGGCCCCGTCGAGGCCCTCTAGAGGCGACCGACCTGCCGAGACGGCGTGACGAGCGCCACATCGAATCCCTGTTTCGATCAAGCAAAAACGGCCGAACCTGGCCGACCTGACCGCCGCCAGGGGCGGATCACAGGTCGGCCGGGTTCGGCCGTTGGCTCAGCGGGGCCGCCGGGGGCTCCCGGTCCGGCTCGCGGTCCCCGGCCCGGGTTCATCGAGCCCGAGCGGAGCCGGGGCGGGTCGCCGCCGACGGGGGTGGCGGCCGCGGAGGTGGCGGATGCCGCGGGCGTCGCGGTGGGTCCCCGACGAACGCCCTGGTCAGAGCCCTACCGGTAGCGCGGTTCCACCGGCGGCAGGGGCTGCGGGGGCTTGTTCTGGTGGATGACGTTCATCGCGTTGAACCACGTGGGCGCGGCCACCTGGCCACCGTAGACACCGCCGGAGTTGACCCGGCCGCACAGGTAGGGCGGGTTGCCGGCGCAGATCGCCTGCGGGGTCGAGCCGTCGGCGTAGGTCATCACCGCGCCCGCGTACTGCGGGGTCGCCCCCATGAACGCGACCGACATGTGGTGCTCGGTGGTGCCCGTCTTGCCGATCATCGGCCGGGTCCAGCCGGCGTTGCCCGCCGCCTGGGCCGCCGTGCCGCCGCCCTTGGTGTCCGCGGACATGCCGTTGGCCAGGGCGTTCGCCACGCCGGGCTCGACCGCCTGCTCGCAGGGCACCTCCTTGAGCTGCACCGGCTGGCCGTTGCGGTCGACGATCTTCTCCACCGGGGTCGGCGGGCACCACTTGCCGGCGCTCATGATGGTGGCCGCGACGTTGGCCAGCTCCAGGACGCTGGTCGGGCCGGCGCCGAGGGTGAACGAGCCGCTGTTGTCCCGCTTGTAGACGTCGCCCTGCGACGGGCCGTTGGAGCCGTCGGCCTTGAGCGGGATGCCCTCCTGGTTCACGCCCTGCATGGACTCGCGCAGCCCCAGCCGGTACGCCATGTCCACGACGTTGTTCAGGCCCGCCTTCTCCTCCAGGATGATGAACGCGGTGTTCGGCGACTTCGCGAGCGCGTCGGTCAAGGTCATCTTGCCGCCGTAGTCGCCGTCGTTCTTGACCGTGTACCCCTTGTTGCCGTCCTTGTAGATCGACGAGGTGTAGGTCTTGGGGACGTCGATCTGCTGGTCGATGCGGGCGACGCCCTTCTCCAGCGCGGCCGCGGCGGTGAACACCTTGTAGATGGAGCCCGCGCCGAACTTGGTCACCTCGGCGGGGATCGAGTAGGCGCTCTGCCCGGCCTCGGCGTTGTTGCCGAAGTCGCGGTTGGCGGCCAGCGCGCGCACCCGGTGCTTGTCCGCGCCCGGCTCGACGACGGCCATCGCGTTGGCGATGCCCGGCTGGGTCTTCGGGACCTGGTTCATCGCGGACTGCTTGGCGGCCCTGGTGGCCTCCGGGTCCATGGTGGTGGTGATCGTGTAGCCGCCGCGGAGGACGTCGTCCAGCGGCAGGCCGGCCTCCTCCAGGTAGTCGATCAGGTAGCGGCAGAAGAAGCCGTAGATCGGGCCGTCGCCGGCGCCGACGCACCCGTTGGGCAGCAGCTTCAGGTCGGGCACCACGCCGATGTCGGCGGCCTTGTACTCGTTGGCCTTCTCCTCGGCGACCTTCGGGTCCGAGCCGAACGCGCCGTTCTCGCGCATCTTGTCGATCACGGTGTTGCGGCGCTTGATCGCGGCGTCCACGTCGGCGCCCGGGTTCAGCCGGCTCGGCTCGTTGACCAGGCCGGCGAGCATCGCGGCCTGCGGCACGGTCAGCTCGGCGGGCGTGGTGTCGAAGTAGGCGCGGGCCGCCGCGCCGACGCCGTAGGTCTGGTTGCCGAAGGGGACGACGTTCAGGTACGCGGTGAGGATCTCGTCCTTGGTCATCTTCTGCTCGAGCTGGGTGGCGATGCGGGCCTCGCTGATCTTGCGGCCCAAGGTCACCTCGGTGGCCTTCTCGTACGCCTCCTCCGAGCCCTTGCCGACGACGAACGCCAGGTAGTTCTTCACGTACTGCTGGGTGAGCGTCGAGGCGCCCTGCGAGGCCCCGCCGTCGACGCCCGCCTTGGCGGCGGCGCGGGCGATGCCCTGCCAGTCGACGCCCTTGTGCTCGAAGAACCGCTTGTCCTCGATCGCGATGATCGCGGCCTTCATCGTGTCGGAGATCTGGTCGGACGGCACCGGGATCCGGTACTGGTCGTACAGGTACGCGATGGGCTGGCCGTGCATGTCCAGCACGGTCGAGACCAGCGGCAGCTCCGCCTTGGTCAGCTCACCGGAGGTCTGGTCCACGGTGTCCGCGGCGCGGTTGGAGGCCAGACCGAGACCACCGACCACGGGGAAGAGCACCGCCGCGACGAGCACGCCCGCCATGAGGCACAACCCCACCAACTTGACCAGACCTGTCGCGCGCGCGGCGAACACTGAACCTGCAACCCCTTCCGAAGCCCCGCGGGAAACCCCCACCGAGTAAGTCGCACGACGACCGCCGCAGGTTGCTCACCGGCGAGCAGGAAGTTCGAAAGCGATCTCGACGACAGCTGTCGAACTTACTCCTGCCCCCTGTAGCTCCTGGTGAAACCCCGTTGGGCCGGAAGGCCGAGGCCGCCAGGCGCAACGGGGTGATCAACCTCACCCGCCCGGAAGCGGGAGTGGCCGTCGGGCACGGGTCTCATCATCGAACAGGTGTTCGAGCCACGGCAAGATCACGATCGGGTGATCAGCGGGTGTTCAGCCGGATCGTGGCGCTCGCCCGCCGCATCTCCGTGCGCGCCTGCCTCGGCAGCACGTCCTCCAGGAACCCGTACTGCCCCAGGTCGTCGTCCAGGCGCCGGGACACGGTCCGCCACCAGGTCGCGATGTCCACCCACCCCGGCGCCGACAGCGACCCGCCGAAGTGCTGCACCGACAGCGCCGCGCACAGGTTCGCGAACCGCACCCGGTGCGCCAGCGGCCACCCGGACAGCGTCCCCGCCACGAACCCGGCGCCGAACACGTCGCCCGCCCCGGTGGAGTCGAGCGCGGCCACGTTCAGGCCGGGCACCTCCACGACCTCGCCGGTGGCCGAGTCGACCGCGACCGCTCCCCCGCCGCCCCTGGTCACCACCACCACGGGCACGTGCTCGGCCAGCGCGACCGCGGCGTCCCGCGCCGTGTCGCACCGCGTGTAGTGCCGGGCCTCGACCTCGTTGGGCAGGAACACGTCGTAGCCGTCCAGCCGCCGCAGCAGGTCGGGCGCCCACGCCTCGGTCCGGTCCCACCCGATGTCGGCGAACAGCAGCGCGCCCCGCTCCTTGGCCAGCGACACCCACCGCTCGTCCTCCGGCCCGATGTGCACGAAGCACGCCCTGGTGCACGGCGGCGGGTCGAGCAGCTCGTCACCGGACACGGGCGCGCGGTGGCCGTGGGTCACCATGGATCGGTCGTGGTCCATGGCCATGGACACGGTGACCGGGGAGTGCCAGCCGTAGAACCGGCGGCAGTAGGACAGGTCGACGCCCTCCTGGTCGGCCAGCACCTCCCAGCAGAAGTCGCCGTAGGCGTCCTCGCCGAACGCGGCCGACAGCGCCGTGCGCAGCCCGAGCCTGCTCAGGGCCACGGCGAGGTTCGCGATGCCACCCGGGCACGAGCCCAGGCCCTCGGCCCACACCTCGGTGCCCGGCGCGGGCGGCCGGGGCAGGCCGGTGAAGATGATGTCCAGGAACACAGTCCCGGACAGCAGCACGTCGAACTGGGGTGCGGTGGGCGACGGCGGTGCCATCCCCCCACGATGCCAGGCCGATCAACCGTCGACAGCGGCGGCGAACATCTCGCGCATCCGGGCGAGCGCCCGGTGCTGGGCGACGCGGACCGCGCCCGGCGTGGAGCCGACGGCCGCCGCGGTCTCCTCGGCCGACAGGCCCACCGCGACGCGCAGCACCAGGATCTCCCGCTGCCGGTCGGGCAGCCTGCGCAGCAGCTCGGTGACGTGGCCGATCATCTCGCCGTTCATGGCCCGCTGCTCGGGCCCGTCCTCCAGGGCGGGCGTGTCGGGCAGCTCGGGCACGACCTCGGACCGGCTGCGCACGGCGCGTCTTCGGGCGTCGGCGACCTTGTGCGCGGCGATGCCGTAGACGAACGCCAGGAACGACCCGGGCTCGTACTGGTACTTGCCCAGCGCCGAGACGACCGCCAGGCACACCTCCTGGGCGATGTCGTCGGCCGAGACGAGGGTGCGCTCGCGCGTGCCCACGCGCGCCCGGCAGTACCGCAGCACCAGCGGCTGGATGCGCTTGAGCAGCTGCTCGACCGCGCGCTGGTCGCCCAGCAGGGCGGCGTCCACCAGGTCGGACAGCTCGGCCTCGGCGAGCCACCGCGCGGTGCCCCGGTCCGGGGCGCCGCCCGCCACCAGCCGGACCCCGGGTCGGCCGGGCGCCGCCGCGCCGGTCCCGAACTCGACGTCAGCTCGCACGGATGCGTGATGCACCATCCGGCGACCTCCTCACGCTGCTCTGCCTCCCGGCCCACCCGGCTCACTGATGAGGAGCGCGCAGCACGGCTCCTGATACGGGATCCGCAAAAGCTGACCACGATCCGGGACCACCCGGAGGGAAGAGCACCCGTCCGAGGCAGGATATGAGCCGAACGGACCAGCGCCAGCCGCGTTGGTTCATCGTGAGCAACCGCCGCGCGGCCGGGTGCCGCAGCCCGGGCGCCGGTTCGGCTCACACCCCGGGCAGGCGTCGCCGTCGGTGCCCCGGGCCAGAATGTCCGCGCAGCGGGTGACCGGGTGAGGGATGGGGTCTGGTTCCAGTGATCGAGCAGATCGGTGTGCCGACGGACGAGGGTGTCTTCGACGCGATCGCGGCGGGCCCGGAGGACGGCCGCCCCGTGTTGTTCCTGCACGGCTTCCCGGAGGCGGCCGTCGCGTGGGAGCACCAGGTCGCGGTGCTCGGCCGCGCGGGCTTCCGGGCGGTGGCGTTCGACCAGCGCGGCTACTCGCCCGGCGTGCGGCCCGAGCGCGCCGCCGACTACGGGGTCGACGCGCTGGTCGGGGACGTGCTGGCGGTGGCGGGCTCGTTCGGCTGGTCGGCGTTCGACCTGGTCGGACACGACTGGGGCGGCTCGGTCGCGTGGTGGACCGCGGCCGAGCACCCCGAGCGGGTGCGCAAGCTCGCCGTGGTGTCCACGCCGCACCCCGGCGCGTTCGCCGAGGCGCTGCGCACCGACGAGGACCAGAACCTGCGCTCCGGGTACATGACCGAGTGGCGCAACAGCGGCACGGAGAAGCGGATGCTGGCCGACGACGGCGCGGCGCTGCGGCGGTTCTTCGAGTGGCGGGTGCCGCCGAGCCGGGTGGACGAGTACGTGCGGCGGCTGTCCGAGCCGGGCGCGCTGACCGCGGCGCTGAACTGGTACCGCGCGGGCCGGCCCGGCGGGAAGGCCGGGAAGGTGTCGACGCCGACGATGTACGTGTGGAGCACCGAGGACGTGGCGTTCGGCTCGACCGCGGCGCTGGCCACCGGCGACTGGGTCACCGGCCCGTACCGGTTCGAGATGCTGGAGGACGTGTCGCACTGGGTGCCGGAGGAGGCGCCGGAGGTGCTCACGTCGCTCCTCCTGGAGCACCTGCGCTGACGGTTGAACCGCTGCCGGTCCCCCGCACGTGTTCCCGCGTATGACGGAGTTGACCTACTCGGAGCGCAGGGTCGCCACCCTCGCCGCGTTGGGCCACAGCAACCGGGCGATCGCGACGCGGCTGCACATCACCGTGAGCACGGTCGAACAGCACCTGACCAGGGTCTACCGCAAGCTGTCGGTGGCCGGCCGGGCCGAGTTGAAGGGGCACCGCGCCCTAGTCTGACCCCGTGCGGGTCGCGGGGTTGGTGCTCGCCGCGGGCGCCGGGCGCAGGTTCGGCGGGCCGAAGGCGCTGGTGTCGCGCGGCGGCGTGCGCTGGGTCGAGCACGCCGCGTCGGTGCTGGCCGACGCCGGGTGCTCGCCCGTCGTCGTGGTGCTCGGGGCGGCCGCGGCGACCGTGCGCGCCGAGGTGCCGCTGGTGGGCCGCGTCGTGGTGGACAACCCCGACTGGGCGACCGGCATGGGCTCCTCGCTGCGCGTCGGCCTGGCCGCGCTGGCCGGCGCGGACGCGGTGGTGGTGCTGCCGGTGGACACGCCGGGCGTCACCGCGGCGGCCGTCGGGCGGTTCGTGGCGCTCGCGTCACCCGCGGCGCTGGCGCGCGCCTCCTACGCGGGCGTGCCGGGGCACCCCGTGCTGATCGGCGCGGACCACTGGCCGGGCGTGTCGGCGGCGGCGACCGGTGACGCGGGCGCGCGCGACTACCTGCGGGCGCGCGGCGCGGTGGCGGTGCCGTGCGAGGACGTCGCCGACGGCGCGGACGTGGACCGGCCCGAGGACCTCCGAGCCTGAGGACCCCTGAAGCCGAGGAACCGTGAACCCGGGGACCTCGTGGAAACGGGTCCGCGCGGGCGGGCGGTGTGCCAGGGTCGGGTCATGGCGTTGCTCAGGGGTGGGGCGCTCGCGGGCGCGGTGGTGCTGATGGGTGTGGTGGCGACGGGCTGCGCGGGTCGCGTGGAGGGGGCCGGGGCGTCGTTGCCGCCCGTGCCGCTCACCACGGCCCCTTTCACCACGACGTCGACGTCCCCGGCGCCGACCTCCGTGCCGCCGAGCGGTCCCTGTCGGACCCGGTTCGAGGTGGCCGAGGTCGCCCCGGAGACGACGGCCCCGCCGGCGACGGGCACGAGGCGGATCCCGGCCGACGTGCCGCCCAACCACGTGGACAACAACCGGTGGAAGTACCGCGCGCCCCTGCCCCCGGGACCCCACGCGGCGGCGGTGGCCGTGGCGGAGGAGCTGCGTCCGGTGCTGGAGCGGCTGTGCGGCAGCGGCGACTTCGCGCGGGAGAGCACGCTCCGCGCGTTGACCGGCACGGGCCGCGCCGTGGACGAGGTGTACGCGCTGCCGATGGACCCGCCCCTCACCGAACCCACCCCGCCCGGCGTCGTCTACGGCATCCACCTGGGCGACCGGGCGTGCGTGATCGGGGACCTGCGGCCCGGCGAGGTGCTGATCAGGGTCGACGGCACGACCGGCGAAGGCTCGTGCCACGAGCCGCCGTCTCACTGACCGCGTGGTTCGGCCTCCGGCTGCACGACCGGCAGCGGACCGGAGGTGATCCGCGGTCCGGGCAGGTCCGTGGGCCACCCGTCCGGCGCGCCCGCGGCCCTCGCCACGGCCGCCGCGACGATCTCGCGGGCGCGTTGCTCGGCCTCGGCGAGGCGGCGCTGCGTCTCCTGCTCGGTCTCGTCGAGCAGCACCGCCTGCCTGCGCGCCACCTCCTCGGCCTGCCGGAGCATCTGCTCGCTGCGCTCCCGCGCGTCGCTCTCGAAGGCGTCCGCCTTCTGCCGGGCCACGTGCATCAGGTAGCGGATGCAACCGGAGACGGCGTTGTCCTTGGAGTAGCCCGCGTGCAGCACCCGGTACTCGGCGAGTTCGCTGCGCGCCTCCTCCAGCTCGTGGGTCAGGTCGTCGGCGGTGGCGAGGGCGGCGTCCCGGTCCACCCGGAGCACCTCGACCTCCTGCCGCAGCCTGGCCAGCTCGGCGCGCACCTCCTGCCGGTCGTAGCCGCGCCAGCGGATGTGGAACGCGCCGCGGAACTCGTCGTTGTGCATGGCTGCCGCCCTTCTCAGACGGACCGGGTCAGCCCCTGGCGAGCGCCACGAGGTCGTCCATGGTGCCGTTGAACGCGTTCTGGTCGATCGGCGTGGAGCTGTACTGCCAGATCGAGTGCGACTCCCAGCAGTGCGGCAGCGGCCCGATCTCGTCCGCGTACCGGGCGACCCACACGGGGTTGGTGGCGGTGAAGTCGCCCGTGCGGCCGGTGCACCGGTCCCACCACAGCGTGGAGGTGTAGATCATCGGCCAGCGGCCGGTGCGGCCCTGGTAGGTCTCGCTGAACTGCCGGATCCACGTGACCATCCCGTCCGCGGAGAGGCCGTAGCAGGTGTCCTCGCCGTACGGGTTGTACTCGATGTCCAAGGTGCCTGGCAGGGTGCGGCCGTCGGCGGACCAGCCGCCGCCGTGGTCGACGAAGTAGTTGGCCTGCGCGACGCCGTCGGACCGGTCCGGCAGCGCGAAGTGGTAGGCCCCGCGGATCATGCCGACGTCGTAGGAGCCGTTGTACTGCTGCCCGTAGTAGGGGTTGGTGTAGCCGGTGCCCTCGGTGGCCTTGACGTAGGTGAACCTCATGCCCTGCGCCCACCAGTGCGGCCAGTCCACGTCGCCCTGGTGGCTGCTCACGTCCATGCCGGGGACGGTGGGCCCGGTGACGCCCAGCTGCGCGGCGTCCACGGGTCGTCCCGGCTCGTGCAGGGCGATCTGCGACCCGGCGGCGTGGTCTCCCCCGTCGGTGGCCCGGGTGCTCGCGGCGGTGGCGTCCGCCGGGGCCGCGGTGACCCGGGCGTGCGGGGCCACCAGGCATCCCAGCACGAGCGCGGCCGCGGTGACGCGGGCCGTCCACGTCCGGGGCCGTGTCTGCGTCGGCGCGGCCATTGAACATTCCTCCCCGTGGGAAGCACGACTCCGTGCGCCCCCGACGCGGCTCCCCGGCGTCGGAGGACATCTGCGGGCATCGGCTACCACCGGTCAAGGTCTTTGCAACATGAAAAAAGAGGTACCACTCTTTCGAATGACAGGAGCGCACTTTCCTGGCACCGGGTGCGATCGTCAGCGTCGGAGAGTCGCGCATTTTTCCACCCGATGGAGAAGCAAGGGCATGAAGTGACACCTACGAGGGCACTCACTGCGCGGGTGACGCGCGGAAGGTGAGGAACCATGAGCACGACCAAGGTCGACTGGGAGCCGTTCATCGAGTCGCTGCACGAGGCGGCGGGCCTGTGGGACCGCGCCCTGGCCTGCCGGGCCAGGAAGGCCGAGCTCCACGCGGTCGGGGACGAGCCTCCCCGGGTCGTGCCGATCACCCGCGACGAGGCCGAGCGGCTGATGCGCGCGGTGGCGTTCCTCGCGCGGCGGTTGAGCACGGCCGCGGAGTGCGTGGTCTACGAAACCGCGGACACCCGTCTGGAACCGACCTCGGGCGACCCGGCCGCGCAGGCTGACGCGTTGTCGCTCACCGCGCTGCACGCCGCCGCGATGAAGCACGCCGCGGACCTGGCGAGCGCCGCGGCCACGCGGTGCGACGCAGCGTAAATGCATTCCACCGATGAGTGAACACCGATCGGTCAAACAACGGAACGCGATGGTGTGAACCTGCGGCCGGGGAGTTTTCCAAGCCCCGCCGCGGCCCACCTCCACCGTATGCGTAGGGCTGATTGCGTCGCGAAACTGGCCGGCCTGTGCCTGATAGCCGGTCTGCTGCTCGCCGGGCTCGCGCTGCCGGTCGTCGGCGCGGCGGGCCTGGTGTCCAACCGCATGGGCGACCAGGTGGCGCTGACCTCCGTCCGGCTCATCGACACGCCGCCGCCGCTGATGACGACCATCACCGACAAGGACGGCCTGCCGTTCGCCTACCTGTACGACCAGTACCGGGTGCTCACGCCGCCGGACCAGGTCGCGCAGGTCATGAAGGACGCGCTGATCGCCACCGAGGACCGGCGCTTCTACGAGCACAACGGGGTCGACTGGCTGGCCACCCTCCGGGCCGCGATGCGCAACCAGTCCGAGGGCTCCGTGTCCCAGGGCGCGTCCACGATCACGCAGCAGTACGTGAAGAACCACCTCGTGCACGTGCTGGAGCGCGACGACAAGGGCGGGCAGGTGAAGGCGCAGGAGCAGACCATCGCCCGCAAGCTGCGCGAGGCGCGGATCGCGATGCACGTCGAGTCGCAGCTGACCAAGGACGAGATCCTCACCCGCTACCTGGACGTCGTGCCGTTCGGCGGCACCATCTTCGGCATCGCCGCCGCGTCGCAGGCGTACTTCAACACCACGCCGGACGCGCTGACCGTGCCGCAGGCCGCGATGCTCGCCGGGATGGTCAACAGCCCCACGTTCCTCGACCCCGAGGCCCGGCCGGACAAGGCGACCGAGCGGCGCAACATGGTGATCGACCTGATGGCCACCAACAACAAGCTGTCCCCCGAGCAGGCCGAGGCGGCGAAGCGGGAGCCGCTGGGCCTGGCCACGCCGGTGCGGCCGCTGCCGACCGGGTGCGTCGGCGCGGGCCCGGAGACCGGGTTCTTCTGCTCCTACGTGGTCAACTACCTGACCGCCAACGGGTTCGACCTGAACGAGCTGAAGAGCGGCGGCTACCGGATCGAGACGACCCTCGACCGGACGATCACGCAGCACGCCAAGCGGGCCGCCGAGGCGCAGGTGCCGAAGACGACGCCGGGCATCGCCAACACGGCGGCGGTGGTGAAGCCGGGTCGCGAGCGGCACGAGGTGGTGGCGCTCGTCGCCAGCCGCGACTACGGGTTGAAGAAGGAGGAGTTCCAGACCCAGTTCGACCTGCCGTCGGCGGTGGAGAACAAGTTCGGCGCCGGGTCGGTCTACAAGGTGTTCACCGCGGCGGCCGCGCTGGAGAAGGGCATCGGCATCGAGACGATGATCGCGTCGCCCAACTCGTACGTGTCACGCGTGTTCCGCGGCGGCGCCCCGTCGTGCCCGTCGACCGGTGAGCAGGCGACGTACTGGTACTGCCTGTCCAACCACGACGACTCCTACCCGCCGCAGATGACGTTGAAGCAGGCGCTGGCGACGTCGCCGAACACGGCGTTCGTGATCCTGGAGGAGAAGGTCGGGCTGGACGCGGTGGTCGACATGGCGTCCCGGCTGGGGATGCGCGAGACGATGGGGACCAACATCGCGGGCGTCGCCCCGGACCCGTCGGCGGACCGCAAGGACCTCCAGGTGTCGCAGGCGGACTTCTACAAGTCGGCGGGCAACGCGTCGTTCACGCTGGGACCCGCGCCGACGAGCACGCTGGAGCTGGCGAACGTGGCGGCGACCATCGCGTCGGCGGGCACGTGGTGCCGGCCCACGCCGATCCGCAAGATCTTCGACCGCAACGGCCAGGAGGTCGAGGTCGTGGAGCCGCCGTGCGAGCAGGTGGTCGAGGAAGGGCTGGCGAACGCGCTGGCGGTCGGGTTGAGCGAGGACGACCAGGACCGCGGGACCGCCGCGGCGGCGGCCAAGCAGTACAACTGGAAGCGGCCCGCGCTGGGCAAGACGGGGACGACGGAGGAGTACAAGTCGGCGGCGTTCATCGGGGCGACGCCCGACTACGCGGGCGCGGTGCAGGTCTTCAACGACGGCACCACGCCGAGCGGCATCTGCGTCAACGCCGGGCCGCCGCGGTTGTGCGGGGAGGGCGACATCTACGGAGGGACCCTGCCCGCGCGGACGTGGTTCGAGCTCATGACGAAGGCGCACGAGGGCCTGCCGGAGAAGCCCTTGCCGCCCGTGGAGCCGCGGTATCGGCTACCTTGATCCCGGCTCTCGGCCTCGGCTCGCCGGTAGCTCACACCATCGGGTGATCATCGCCGGGAAATGTACGGAAACAGCGTTCCCGTTCATCGGTTGAGCATGAGGAACCGCGCGAGCGACCACCCACCAACCCGACCACCACCGACTCGGCCCGACCACCGGCTCACCGCGGACCGCACACCACCAGCCAAGCCAGCCACCCCCGCCGACCCAGCCGCCAGCCATCACCCACCGGCTACCGGCCCAACCACCGGCTCACCGCGGACCGCCCACGCCTCGGTGCCCCTGCCGCCGATGCCCCGACAGCCAGCCCACCACCCCGCGAGTGACGGGGTCTGGGGACGTCGAGCCTGGAACAACCCTGTCCGGCGAGCGCCGACCCAGGGGACATCGGGCGGACCTGGCGGGCGTGGTTGAGCGGATCTGGTGGGCGTGGTCGAAGCGTGCCCGGCTGCTCGGATGAGGCAGACCTCGGCGGCACAGGCGAGCACCGAACGGCTCGGCGCACGCGAGCACCGAACGGCTCCACCCCGCGTCAGACGACGCGCACTTCCACCCCGGCGGCTCGCAGGCGGCCCAGTTCGTCCTCCGGCGCACCCGCGTCGGTGACCAGCACGTCGATCGACTCCACCGGGCACACCCGGCCGAACGCGGTGCGCCCGAACTTCGAGCTGTCGACCGCCGCGACCACCCGCGCCGACGCCTCGATCGCCGCCTGCTTCACCGCGACCTCGACCAGGTCGTGGGCCGATACGCCGTTGCGGGTGTTCAGGCCGCAGCTGCTCAGCACGATCGTGTCGAAGCGCATCACCCGGAAGGCGTGCTCGGTCAGCGGGCCGACGAACGCGAGTTCGCCCGGTCGCACGTCGCCGCCCGGCAGGACGAGCCGCACGTGGGCGGCGCGGCGCAGGACGTCGGCCGCGTGCAGGGACAGCGGCAGCACGGTCAGCCGGCGGTCCACGAGTTCGCGCGCCACCTCGACCACCGTGCTGCCGCTGTCGAGCACGGCGGTCTCACCGTCGTCGAGGAGGTTCGCGACGGCGGCGGCGATGCGGCGCTTGGCGTCCAGCCGCTGGCGCGAGCGCGCCGCGTAGGGAATCTCCTCCCCTGTCAGCATGCCGACCGCCGCGCCGCGCACGCGACGCACCAGCCCGTCGCGTTCGAGCACGTCCAGGTCGCGCCGCACGGTCATCTCGGACGCCCCGACCAGCTCCGCCAGCGCCCCGACGGCCACCCGTTCGCCCCCGCGCAGGCGCTCCAGGATCGCCTCGTGCCTCCAGATGACATCCATTTCGTTCGATTGAACACCGGGGTTGTTCGGTGGTCAATCACCTTGGCGGGTGGTGGGACGATCCGGTAGGACTGGCGGGCAACATTTGGTGTAGACCACTGGAGGCGACCGCATGGCGACCGAGACCGTGACCGGATCCGACTACGGGGACGTCGTGCGCAACCACCTGACCAGGGTGGAGCAGCAGAACGCGAGCGCGCTGGACGACGTGGCCGAACTCGTGCTGGCCGGCGTCCGCGCGGACGGCCTGGTGCTCGCGGCGGGCGCGGGCCACTCGCTGGCCGCGGTCGCCGAGACCTTCTACCGGGCGGGCGGCCTGGCGTGCGTGCGCCCGATCTACCACCCCGAGCTGCTGCCGATGCACGGCGCGGTGAGCAGCACGGCCGCCGAGCGGCGGTCCGGGTTGGCCGCCGAGGTGCTGCGGGAGTCGGGGCTCGCCCCTCACGACGTGTTGTTCGTCTTCTCCACCTCCGGGGTGAACCCTTACCCGGTCGAGTTGGCGATGCACGCCGCGGACGCCGGGTGCCCGGTCGTGGCGGTGACGTCGGTGGCCGCGAGCGCCGCGGCTCCGCGCCGGGCGGGCACGACGTTGGCGGAGAACGCGACCGTGGTGCTGGACAACCTCGTCCCGCCGGGTGACGCGACCTACCCGGCCGACAACCCGGTCATCGCCGCGGTGTCCACGCTGGCCACGACCTTCCTGTGGAACCTGCTGATGGTGCGCCTGTTCGACAAGGCGGCCGAAGCGGGCGTGTCCCTGCCGCTGTGGCGCAGCGCGAACGTCGAGGGCGGCGACCAGGCCAACGCCGACCTGTTGCGGAAGTACCAGACGCGGGTGCCCCAGCTCGGCTAGTCCGTTGTCCACGAATCCTTCACACGTTCGCGTTAACCTCCGACTCGTAAGGGGGGTTCGACGTGGACAAGAGCACGAAGCGCTGGATTCTGGCAGGTGGGAGCGCCGCCGCGATCGCGGTGATCGTGGCGGGCGTGGTGGTGCTGTGGTCGGACACGGAGGCGGCGCCCGTCGGGGTCGAGCCGGAGCGACGGGTTCCGCCGAGTGCGGTGGCGCAGCAGTTCGTGACCGCGATCGCGGCCGGTCAGGCGGGGCAGGCGGCCTCGGTGACCGACGCGGTCGAGGTCGCGGGCGCGGCGATCGCCAGGACGCAGCAGGGCATGCCGGGTGCGACCTACCGCGCCCGGCTCGGTCCCGCGCCGGCCGTCGCCGACGGTGTGACGACGGCGACGATCGACGCGGACGTCACGTGGACGCTGCCCGGTGGCGCGCCGTTCGCGTACCCGGTGAAGGTGGAGATGCGCCTGGTAAACGACCAGTGGCGCGTGCACTGGTCCCCCTCGCTGCTCCACCCGCAGCTCACCGAGGGTCAGGGCCTGGCCTACTCGGCCACCTCCGGTGACGGGGCGCTGCTCGACCGCACCGGCGCGCCCGTGGCGGCGGACTTCGCGCCGCTGGTGATGGGCACCGTGCGGCAGACCGTGGGCCCGCTCACCGGCACGCCCGGCTGGCGGGTCGCCGCGGTCGACGCGGCGGGCACGCCGGTGTCGGTGCTCCAGGAGCAGCAAGCGCAGGTCAGCGAGTCGATGACGGTCACCCTGGACCCGGGGGTCCAGGCCGCCGCGCAGGCCGCGGTCGACCAGGTCGGGCAGGCGGCGGCGGTGGTGGCGCTCCAGAAGAACGGCGAGATCCTCGCGGTGGCGCAGAACGCCCCGGCCGACGGGATCGGGCGGATCGCGCTGGAGAACTGGTTCGAGCCCGGTTCGACGTTCAAGGTGGTGACCGCGGCGGCGGCGCTGGCCGGCGGTTCCGTGCGGGTGGACACGCCGGTGGCGTGCCCAGGGAAGGCCACCATCGGCACGCGGCAGATCACCAACGACGACTCGTTCGACCTCGGCACCGTGCCGCTGCACCGGGCGTTCGCGGCGTCGTGCAACACGAGCTTCAGCCGGCTGGCGGCCGATCTGCCGGCGAACGCGCTGCCCGACGCCGCCGCGCGCTTCGGGCTCATGTCGGACTTCACCGTCGCGGGCATCACGACGAACACGGGCAAGGTCGTGCCCGCCGAGTCGGTGCCGGAGCGCGTCGAGGCCGGCATCGGGCAGGGTGACGTGCTGGCCACGCCGTTCGGCATGGCGCTGGTGGCGGCGACCGTGGCGAACGGCCGCACGCCGGTGCCCCAGCTGATCCGCGAGATCCCGACCGAGGGGCAGGCGCCCGCCGCGTTGCCGGGCGGGATCACCTCGGCGTTGCGCTCGATGATGGGCGAGGTCGTGACCAGCGGCACGGCGCGGGAGCTGGCGGCGTTCGGCGACGTGCGCGGCAAGACCGGCACGGCGCAGTTCGGCGACGGCGCGCAGGCTCACGGGTGGTTCGTCGGTTACCGGGGTGACCTGGCGTTCGCCGTGCTGGTGGTGGGTGGCGGGTCGTCGAAGGTGGCGGTGTCGACGACCGCGTCGTTCCTGAGCGGGCTCTAGGCCGGGGTGGGCGCTTCGTCGAACTGCGTGCGGTACAGGTCGGCGTAGCGCCCCTCGGCGTTGAGGAGTTCGGCGTGGGTGCCGCGTTCGACGATGCGCCCGTCCTCGACGACCAGGATCTGGTCAGCCGCGCGGATCGTGGACAGGCGGTGGGCGATGACGAGCGCGGTGCGGCCGGTGAGCGCCTCGGTGAGCGCGACCTGCACGGCGGCTTCGGATTCGGAGTCCAGGTGGGCGGTGGCTTCGTCCAGGATCACGATCCGCGGTTGGGCGAGCAGCAGTCGGGCGATGGTGAGGCGTTGGCGCTCGCCGCCGGACAGGCGGTAGCCGCGTTCTCCCACGATCGTGTCGAGTCCGTCGGGCAGGGATTCGACGAGGTGGTCGAGGCGGGCGCGGCGCAGGGCGTCCAGGAGCTCCTCCTCGGTCGCCTCGGGGCGCGGGTAGGAGAGGTTGGCGCGGATGGTGTCGTGGAAGAGGTGGCCGTCCTGGGTGACGACGCCGACGGTTCGGCGGATCGATTCGGAGGACAGGTCGCGGACGTCCACGCCCGCCAGGCGGACGGCGCCGGAGTCGACGTCGTAGAGCCGGGGCAGGAGCGAGGCGATGGTCGACTTGCCCGCGCCGGACGACCCGACCAGGGCGACGAGCTGACCCGGCTCGGCGGTGAAGCTGATGCCGTGCAAGACTTCCTCGCCGCCACGGGCGTCCAATGTGGACACGTTTTCCAGTGAGGCGAGGGAGACCTTGTCGGCCGAGGGGTAGGCGAAGCGCACGTCCTCGAACTCGACGCGCACGGGCCCCTCCGGCACCGGGCGGGCGTCGTCCTTGTCGGTGATCATCGGCCGCAGGTCGAGCACCTCGAAGACCCGCTCGAAGGAGACCAGGGCGGTCATCACGTCGACCCGGGCGTTGGCCAGGGCGGTCAGCGGCGTGTAGAGGCGGGTCAGGAGCAGGGCCAGCGACACCACGGTGCCGGCGGCGAGGTGGCCGGTCAGGGCGAGGTAGCCGCCGAGGCCGTAGACGAGGGCCTGGGCGAGCGCGGACACCAGGGTCAGGCCGGTCATGAACCAGCGGGTGGCCATGGCGGTGCGGACGCCGATGTCGCGGACGCGGGCGGCCCGGTCGGCGAAGTCGGCGGCCTCGGCGCGGGGGTGGCCGAAGAGCTTGACGAGCGTCGCGCCGGGGGCGGAGAACCGCTCGGTCATCTGGGTGGTCATGCCCGCGTTGAGGGTCGCGGCCTCGCGCTGGAGGTCCGCCATCCGAGTGCCCATGCGGCGCGCCGGCAGCACGAACACGGGCAGCAGGAGCAGCGCCAACGCCGTGACTTGCCACGAAAGGGTGAACATCACGCCGAGTGAGAGGCCCAGCTGGATGACGTTGGTGACCACGCCCGACAGGGTCGAGGTGAACGCCCGCTGAGCGCCGATCACGTCGTTGTTCAGTCGGCTGACCAGCGCGCCGGTGCGGGTGCGGGTGAAGAACGCGATCGGCATGCGCTGGACGTGCTCGAACACCGCGCGACGCAGGTCGTAGATCAACCCCTCCCCGATGCGCGCCGACTGCCACCGCTCGACCAGCCCGAGGCCCGCGTCCACGATCGCGATGCCGGCGATCACCACCGCCAGCCACACCACGACCGACGCGTCGCGGTCGTCGACGATCGCGTCGACCACCTGGCCGGCGAGCACGGGCGTGCTCACCGCCAGGACCGCCGACACGACCGTGAGCAGCAGGAACACGACCAGTTTCGCCCGGTGCGGGCGGGCGAAACCCAGCACCCGGCGGAACGTGCCGGGTCGCACCCCGGTCGGCGCGTCCGCCGTTCGCATCGCGCTGCGCATCAAGGCCCAGGAACCGTCCACGACAGACAGGAACGCGGGTGGGGTCCGTGAGCTTCCCGGATCTTGTCGTGGGTGCGGGTGGCGTGTTCGGCAGTGAGGCTGGCGGTTGGCTGGCTGGCTGGCTGGCGGTTGACTGGCTGGCGGTTGGCTGGCTGGCTGACGGCTGGCTGGCTGACGGCTGGCTGGCCGCCTGGCGGTTGGGCGACTGACGGCTGGTTGATTAGGTAGGTTGGCG
>NZ_JBHWIE010000134.1:13173-18702 GCF_042732085.1 Actinosynnema sp. NPDC059797 | reverse complement strand
GTGGTAGGCGCCGTGCGCCTCCAGCAGCTCCTCGTGCGTGCCCTGCTCCACGATCCGGCCCGACTCCATCACCAGGATCAGGTCCGCGTCGCGGATCGTCGACAGCCGGTGGGCGATGACGAAGCTCGTCCGCGACGACCGCAGCGCCGCCATCGCGTGCTGCACCAGCGACTCGGTGCGCGTGTCCACCGAGGACGTCGCCTCGTCCAGGATCAGCAGCGACGGGTCGGCCAGGAACGCGCGCGCGATCGTGATCAGCTGCTTCTCGCCCGCGCTGACGTTCGTGCCCTCCTCGTCGATCACCGTGTCGTACCCGTCGGGCAGCGTCCGGACGAACCGGTCCACGTAGGTGGCGCGCGCGGCCGCCAGGATCTCCTCCTCCGACGCGCCGGGGCGGCCGTAGGCGATGTTGTCCCGGATGGTGCCGCCGAACAGCCACGTGTCCTGGAGCACCATGCCGATGCGCGAGCGCAGGTCCGAGCGCCGCAGCGCGGTGATGTCCACCCCGTCCAGCGTGATCCGGCCCGCGCCCAGCTCGTAGAAGCGCAGCACGAGGTTCACCAGCGTGGTCTTGCCCGCGCCGGTCGGTCCCACGATCGCCACCGTCTGACCGGGTTCGGCCACCAGCGACAGGTCCTCGATCAGCGGCTGGTCCGGCCGGTAGGAGAACCCGACGTGCTCGAACTCCACCCGGCCGCGGCCCGCCGCCGGCTCCGGGGCGTCCACCGGGTCCGGCTCCTGCTCCTCCGCGTCGAGCACCTCGAACACCCGCTCGGCCGAGGCCACGCCCGACTGCATCAGGTTCGCCATCGACGCCACCTGGGTCAGCGGCTGGGTGAACTGCCGCGAGTACTGGATGAACGCCTGCACCTCGCCCAGCGTCATCGCGCCCGAGGTGATCCGCAGGCCGCCGACCACCGCGATCGCGACGTAGCTGATGTTCGACAGGAACATCATCACCGGCATGATCAGGCCGGACAGGAACTGCGCGCTCGTCGCCGAGCCCACCAGCTCGTCGTTGCGCCGACGGAACTCCTCCTCGGACTCCCGCTGCCGGCCGAAGACCTTCACCAGCTGGTGGCCGGTGAAGGCCTCCTCGATGTGCGCGTTGAGCGCGCCGGTGTGCTTCCACTGCGCCACGAACTGCGCCTGGGAGACCTTGCGGATCCGGCCCGTCACGATCACCGACACGGGGATCAGCAGCAGCGCGATCAGCGCCAGCAGCGGCGAGATGGTGACCATCATGACCAGCACGCCCACCACGGTCAGCAGCGAGACCAGCAGCTGGCTCAGCGTCTGCTGCAACGTGGTCGCGATGTTGTCGATGTCGTTGGTGACGCGGGACAGGGTCTCGCCGCGGGGCTGGCCGTCGAAGTAGCGCAGCGGCAGCCGGTGCAGCTTGGCCTCCACGTCGGCCCGCAGCGCGAGGATCACCCGCTGCACCACGTTGTTGAGGATGCGGCCCTGCGCCCAGCCGAACAGCGACGAGACCAGGTACAGCCCCAGCGCCCACGCCAGCACCGCGCCGAGCGCGTCGAAGTCGATCCCGGCGCCCGGCTCGCCGCGCAGCCGCCCGATGACGCCGTTGAAGATGATGTCGGTGGCGTGGCCGAGGACCTTCGGGCCCGCCACCGCGAAGGCGACGCTGATCACGCCCAGGGCGACGACGACCGCGATCGCGTTCCGCTCCGGCCGCAGCCGTCGCGCGAACCGCCGGGCCGACGGCTTGAAGTTCTCGGCCTTGCCCATCGGCATGCCCATGCCGGGGAAGCCCGCGCCCATCCGCGCCGGCGCGCGGTTCGTCGTGGTGGTGCTCATGCGGCCTGCTCCGGGGTCAGCTGGGACTCGACGATCTCGACGTAGGTGGGGCACGTGCCCAGCAGCTCGCGGTGCGTGCCGATACCGACGACGGACCCGTTGTCCAGCACCACGATCCGGTCCGCGTCGATGATCGTCGACACCCGCTGGGCGACGACGATCACGACCGCGTGCGCGGTGTGCGGGCGCAACGCCGCGCGCAGCCGCGCGTCCGTGGCCAGGTCGAGGGCGGAGAACGCGTCGTCGAACAGGTAGACCGCGGGCTTGCGGACCAGCGCCCGCGCGATGGACAGCCGCTGCCGCTGGCCGCCGGAGACGTTCGTGCCGCCCTGCGCGATCGGCGCGTCCAGCCCCTCGGGCATGGCCTCCACGAAGTCCCGCGCCTGCGCGACCTCCAGCGCCGCCCACAGCTCCTCGTCGGTGGCGCCGGGGTTGCCGTAGCGCAGGTTGCTCGCGACCGTGCCGGTGAACAGGTACGGCCGCTGCGGCACCAGGCCGATGCGCGAGCACAGCGCGTCCGCGTCCAGCTCCCGCACGTCCGCGCCGTCGACCAGCACCGAGCCGGAGGTGACGTCGATGAGCCGGGGCACGAGGTTGAGCAACGTGGTCTTGCCCGCGCCGGTGCTGCCGATGATCGCGGTCGTCTTGCCCGCCTCGGCCTTGAAGGAGACGCCGCGCAGCACGGGGTCCGCCGCGCCGGGGTAGCGGAACTCGGCGTCGGCGAACTCCACCTCGGCCCGCCTGGGCAGCTCCACGACGGGCGCGGCCGGCGGCTTCACCGACGACTCGGTGTCCAGCACCTCGTTGATCCGCTCGGCGCTCACCGCGGCGCGCGGGATCATCATCGAGATGAACGTGGCCATCATGACCGACATGAGGATCTGCATCAGGTAGCTGACGAACGCGGTCAGCGCGCCGACCTGCATCTGGCCCGCGTCGACCCGGTGGGCGCCGAACCACAGCACGGCCACGCTGGAGGCGTTGAGGATCAGCATCACGACCGGGAAGATCAGCGCCTGCAGCCGGCCGACCCGCAGCGCGGTGTCGGTCAGCGCCCGGTTGACCTCCGA
This sequence comes from Actinosynnema sp. NPDC059797, assembly GCF_042732085.1. Taxonomy (NCBI): domain Bacteria; kingdom Bacillati; phylum Actinomycetota; class Actinomycetes; order Pseudonocardiales; family Pseudonocardiaceae; genus Actinosynnema; species Actinosynnema sp. NPDC059797. The sequence goes on along the minus strand of NZ_JBHWIE010000134.1, from coordinate 15,814 downwards.
GAACCGCCGGGTCTCGTGGGGCTCGCGGACGAACGCGCGCACCACGCGGATGCCGGACAGCTGCTCGCGCAGCACCCGGTTGACCGCGTCGATCCGGTCCTGCATCAGGCGGAACTGCGGCACCATCCGCACCACGATCAGCCCGATCGAGACGGCCAGCGCGGGCACGCACACGAGCAGCAGCCAGGACAGGCCGACGTCCTCGCGCAGCGCCATCACGATGCCCGCCACGCACATGATCGGCGCGGTGACCAGCATGGTGCACACCATCACCACCAGCAGCTGCACCTGCTGCACGTCGTTGGTGGTGCGGGTGATCAGCGAGGACGGCCCGAACGCGGCGACCTCGCGCGCCGAGAACTCGCCGACCCGGTGGAACACGGCGGACCGCACGTCACGGCCGAAGCCCATGGCGGTGCGGGCGCCGTAGTAGACGGCCCCGATGGAGCAGCCGATCTGGATGACGCTGACCAGGAGCATCCAGCCGCCGGTGGACAGGATGTAGTCCGTGTCGCCGGTGGCGATGCCGAAGTCGATGATGTCGGCGTTGAGGCTCGGCAGGTACAGCGAGGCGATCGTGCCGACGAGCTGGAGCACCAGCACGATCGAGAGTTCTCGCCGGTAAGGCCGCAGGTGGGTGCGGAGCAGGCGGGTGAGCAAGGACTTCCCCCATAAGAAACGGATCGTGTCTAATGTGTGCAAGGTAGACCTGTTTTATAAGAAACGCAACGTATCTAATGTGTCCGAGGAGCAGGGTGGCAGAACCGAGGTCGCGTCGACGCGGAGCCGAGCTGGAGGCCGCGATCCTGGACGCCGCGTGGGCCGAGCTGACCGAGGTGGGCTACGCGCGCCTGACCATCGAGACCGTGGCGAAGAGGGCCGGCACGAGCAAACCGGTCATCTACCGCCGCTGGCCGGGCCGGGCCGAGCTGGCCCTGGCGGCGTGGAACCGCCGGGTACCGGCGTCGCTGGCGCCGACCGACACGGGCGAGCTGAGAGAAGACCTGGTCACGCTGTTCTCCGCGGTCGCCCGCCGGGCGGATTCGATGATGAACGAGATGATCGCGGGCGTCATGGGCGAGGCGTTCCGCCACCCGGAGGTGGCCGAGATCCTCCGCGACCGCCTGACCGGGACGTCCCCGCTGACCGGCGCCGTGGACGCCATCGTCTCCAGGGCCGTGGACAGGGGCGAGCTGCCGCCCGTCCAGGTGCCTCACCGGGTGGCCCGCGTCCCGCTGGACCTGATCCGCAGCGAGGCCATGACCTGCGGCGCACCCCTGTCCGACGAGGCGATCGCGGAACTCGTGGACGACATCTACCTCCCCCTCCTGCACGGCCTCGCCTCCCAACCGTCCCGCCAGGATGGCGGGGCGGAGTCGTCCGGGCGACCCGATTTGCCGGTTCGGCATCAAGCCGGTGGCGGAAGTCCCGGCCGGCCGCTGACGTACCCTCGACCTGCAAGTTCGTGACGAGGCGAAGCCGACGCGGCCGACGTCGTGGTCCCACGGCCGTGGACCGCCGACCGGGGGACCGCGCCACCAGCGAGGAGGTCCGCCCGTGCCGCGGTTGCAGCTCGTCGAGGACGACGCGACGTTGGCCGAGGCGCTGTCCCGGGCGCTGCGCGGCCTCGGCCACGAGGTCGTGGTCGCGGAGTCCGGGGAAGAGGCGCTGGAGCGGCGGACGCCGGTCGACCTGGTGCTGCTGGACGTGATGCTGCCCGGCATCGACGGCTTCGAGGTGTGCCGGCGCCTCCGCGCGACCGACACCGTCCCGGTGATCCTGCTGACCGCGCGCGGCGACGCGGTGGACGTCGTGGTCGGGCTGGAGTGCGGCGCGGACGACTACGTGGTGAAACCGGTCGAGCCGAGGGTGCTGGACGCGCGGGTGAAGGCCATCCTGCGCCGCACCGCCCCCGCCCTGCCGCCCCGGCGGGACGTGCACACCATCGGCGACCTGGAACTGGACACCGCCGCCATGACGGTCGTCCGGGACGGGGCCGAGGTGAAGCTGACCTCCACCGAGATCCGGTTGCTGATCGAGTTCGCCGAGCACCCCGGCCAGGTGCTCAGCAGGCAGGCGCTGCTCAAGCGGGTGTGGGACTACGGGTTCGCGGGCGACTCGCGCCTGGTCGACGCGGCCGTGGCCCGGCTGCGCGCCAAGATCGAGCCGGAGCCAGCCAACCCGACCCTGCTGCGCACCGTCCGGGGGTTCGGCTACCGCCTGGTCCTGCCGTGACGCGCCGGCTCGGCCTGAGGGGCGCCGTCGTGCTGACCGTCGCGGTGGTGACGGTCGTCACCACGGTCGCCATGGCGACGACGGCGTACCTGCTCCAGGCCGGGGCGACCCGCGAGCGGTTCGCCGACTCGGCGCAGGCGTCGTTCGACTCCGACGCCCAGCAGGCGCACCAGTTCCTGGTCCGCAGCGCCGAGTTCGAGTCGGTCGTCGCGGGCGTGGCGGAGTACATGCGCGCCCGCCTCGGCCTCACCTGGGCCGTCGTGAACCGCACCCCCACGTCGGGGCCGCTGTCCGCGGTGTCCGGCGGGATGTACGTGCCGGTGGAGGGCACCGGCGGCCGGCACCCCGGCCAGCTCCCCGCGTCCACCCTGGACGCGCTGGGCAGGGGTTCCACGCGGTACGAGGT
>NZ_JBHWIE010000134.1:0-13163 GCF_042732085.1 Actinosynnema sp. NPDC059797 | reverse complement strand
CCCCGGACGGGCCGCAGCTGGTGATCGTCGGCGAGGTCGAGCCGGGGCTGCTGCTCGCCGAGTTCTACAGCACCCGGAAGCTGGACCGGGAACTCGCCGCGCTGCGCGGCGCGCTCGCCCTGGTGGCGGTGCTCGTCGCCCTGCTGGGCGGCGTGCTGGGCGTGCTGGCCGCGCGGGGCATCCAGCGCCGGGTGCGCACGGCGGCGCTCGCCGCGCGGCGGCTCGGCGAGGGCGCGCTGGACACCCGGCTGCCGGTGGAGGGCCGCGACGAGCTGGCCGACCTGGCGGGGTCGTTCAACGCGATGGCGCGGCGGCTGGGGGAGTCCATCGAGCAACTGCGGCTCAAGGACCGGCAGCAGCGCCGGTTCGCCGCCGACGTGGCCCACGACCTGCGCACCCCGCTGGCGTCCCTGATCGCGGCCGCCGACGGCCTGCACAGCGCCGACGAGGCGGACCGGGCGCGGTCGGCGGAGCTGCTGGGCTCCCAGGCCCGGCGGCTGGGCGCGCTGGTGGAGGACCTGCTGGAGATCTCGCGGTTCGACGCGGGCGCGGCGGAGTTCCGCCCCGAGGTCGTCGATCTCGGGGCGCTGGTGGCCGACGCGGTGGAGCTGAGCGCGCCGGGCGCGGACGTCCGGGTCGAGCACGTGGGCGACACCACCGTGTTCGGCGACCCGCGCCGCCTGCACACCGTCGTCCGGAACCTGGTCGCCAACGCCGTCCGGCACGGTGGGCCCCCGGTCACCGCGGCGGTCGACGGCGGCGCGCCGGACGTGGTGCGGGTGCGGGTCGCCGACTCCGGCCCCGGCCTGCCGGACGAGCTGGTCCCGGTGGTGTTCGACAGGTTCGTGCGCGGCGACCGCTCCCGCCGGCACACCGGCGGCAGCGGCCTCGGCCTGGCGCTCGCGCAGGAGAACGCACGCCTGCACGGCGGGCGGCTGGAGGTGCGCAACGACGGCGGCGCGGTGTTCACCCTCACCGTGCCCAGGGGCGACACCGGGGACCGGTAGGGCCGCGCCCCTCCTGCCGGGCGGTCACCCGGCCGCGTCGCCGCGCTGCTCCGGGCACCGCCCACCCGGCGTGGTCAGCAGCTCGAAGTGCCACATCTCGTTGGCGTACACCTGGCACAACCCGTAGGCCGCCCCGTGCCGGCCGACCCAGTCGGCCGCGTCGGTCGGCCCGATGTCCACGGCCTTGCCCGACACGTGCGCCGACTCCTCGGGCGTGGTGACGAACCGCCGCGCCTCCTCCACGCTCCCGTACCGCGCCACCGCCTCGTCCAGCAACCGCTGCTGGTACTCCGCGCTGCGCCACCCCGAGGTCACCCCCACCTCGATCCCGGCGGCCCTCGCGTCCTCGGCGGCCTCCCGCACCGCCGCGAGCAACCCGGGGTCCATGCGCCGGATCGCGACGTGGTCGGCGTAGGGGGAGATCCGGCCGTCGCCGGCGATGCTCCCGTCCTCGGCGGCGCGGCCGGGCGACCCGTGCGCGCCGGCCGCGCCGGGCGGCGCGACCGGACCACAGGACGACAGCACCACGACAAGAGCCCCCACGGCCGGGAACAGGACCCGCTGCATCGCTTCTCCCACTGGTAGAGCCGGAGTTGAACGCCTCCGACGTTTCCCTCGGGATTTCTGCGTCGTGTGCGGGTCGTGTGCGCGTTCTGTGACAGTCGCGCCCCGGTACGGCTCGGGCGTCGCCTACATGCGTTCCGGCGCGGTGATCCCCAGCAGGCCGAGGCCGTGGCCGAGCGTGCGGGCCGTGAGCCGGCACAGGGCCAGCCGGTTGCCGCGCACGGGTTCGCCGGCTTTCAGGACGGGGCAGGCTTCGTAGAACGTGGTGAAGTCGCGGGCCAGTTCGTAGAGGTAGCCGCAGAGCCTGTGCGGTTCCAGGGTGGCGCCGACCTCGGTCAGGACGGCGCCGTAGGCGTCGAGCGCCAGCGCGAGGTCCCGTTCGGCCGGGTGGAGCGGGACGGTGCGGTCGACCTCCGGCGCCGGGTCGCCGGCGTGGTGCAGGATCGAGCTGATGCGCGCGTGGGCGTACTGGAGGTAGACCCCGGTGTTGCCGGTGAAGGCGACCATGCGGTCCACGTCGAAGGAGTAGTCCTTCACCCGCGAGGTGGACAGGTCGGCGTACTTGACCGCGGCGATCCCCGCCAGTTCGGCGATCCGGTCGAGTTCGGCGGCGTCCAGGTCGGGGTTCTTCTCCAGGACGACGGCCCGTGCGCGGGCCACGGCGTCGTCGAGCAGGTCCACGAGCCGGACGGTGCCGCCCGACCGGGTCTTGAACGGCGTCCCGTCCGGGCCGAGGACGGTTCCGTAGGCGACGTGCTCCGCGCTGGTGCCGTCGGTGAGCCACCCGGCACGGCGGGCCGCCTCGAAGACGAGCCGGAAGTGCAGCGCCTGGCGCGAGTCGGTGACGTAGACCAACCGCTCGGCGCGGAGGTCGCGGACGCGGTGGCGGAGGGTGGCGGACCATGAGCGCGGCGGGCCTGCCCTCCGGTCCGGTCACCTCGTCCGAGTGGAACACCAGGGCGCCCTCGCTCTCGACGGCGAGGCCCGCGTCGACCAGTTCCCCGACGGTGTCGGCCAGCATCGGGTTGTAGAACGACTCGCCGACCGAGTCCTCGGCGGTGAGCAGCACGCCCAACCGGTCGTAGATCGCGCGGAACGACTTCTCGGACTCGGCGACGATGCCCTCCCAGACCGCGACGGTGCCCGGGTCGCCGGACTGGAGGGCGACCACGCGCGAGCGGGAGCGGTCGGCGAAGCCGGGGTCCGCGTCGAACTCGGCGCGCGCCGCCCGGTACAGGCCGTCCAATGCGGACACCGCCGAGGCGCCCTCGCCGAGCTGGTCCTGGTGCCACGCGGCGTCCGGGTGCTCGTCGAGGTACTGGATCAGCATCCCGAACTGGGTGCCCCAATCGCCGAGGTGGTTCCGGCGCACCACGTCCGCGCCGAGGAAGCCCAGGACGCGCGCCAGGCTGTCACCGATGATCGTCGTGCGGAGGTGACCGACGTGCATCTCCTTGGCGATGTTGGGCGCCGAGTAGTCGACCACGGTCCGACGTCCCCGTTCGGGCGTCCCCACACCGAGGCGCGGGTCCCGCGACCGGGCGACGACCTGCTCCCAGAGCGCACCGCCGGTCACGGTGACGTTGAGGAAACCCGGCCCCGACGGCTCGACGGAGGCGACCAGCGACTCCCCGCCGGGTTCGAGCGCGCCCGCGATGTCGGCGGCCAGGTCGAGCGGCCTGACCCCGATGCGCTTGGCCAGGGCGAGGGCGGCGTTGCACTGGAAGTCGGCGTGCTCGGATCGTCGCACCACCGGGTCCGCCCCTGCCAGCTCCGCGCGGACTCGACCGATGGCCCCCGACATCGTGGCGGCGACCCGCCCCGACAGCGACGGCACCTCGTGGTGGTGGACGCTCATCCCGGCATTGTGGCCGGCGGCCGGTCGGTGATCCACTCGTTTTCGGTGGCCCACCGCCTCACGGCACCAGCACGACCTTGCCGGTCACCGTGCCGGACTCGGCCAGCGCCACCGCCTCCGACACCCGCTCCAGCGGCACCCGCGCGGCCACCTGCGGGCGCAGCCTGCCTTCCGCCAGCAGCGCGAACACCGCCCCCAGGTCGCGACCCAGGCGGGCGCGGAAGCGGGACGCGTCGCGCTTGCCCGCCCAGATGTTGTAGAACTTCGCGGTGCGACCGCCCGGCAGCGCGTCCCACAGCAGCAGGCGGGCGAACAGCTTGAGCACCGGCAGCCGCGAGGAGCCCTCCTCGTCGCGAGTGGACGCCGTGCCGTAGGCCACCAGCGCGCCGCGCGGTCCCAGCAGCCGCCAGGAGTCCACGATGCCGGGCCCGCCCACGTGGTCGAACACCGCGTCCACGCCGCCCGGAGCCAGTTCGCGCACCTTCGCGGCCAGGTCGGGGTCGCGGTAGTCCAGCGGGATCGCGCCCAGGTCGCGCACGGTGCCGTGGTGGCGCGGCGACGCGGTGCCGATCACGCGCGCCCCGGCCAGGCGGGCCAGTTGGACCAGGGTCGAGCCGACCCCGCCGTTCGCGCCGTGCACCAGCACGGTCTGCCCCTCGGCGACCCGGGCGACGCCGTGCAGCATCTGCCAGGCGGTGATGCCGTTGACGACGAACGTCTCGGCCTCGGCCGGGTCGACGCCGGCGGGCACCGGCACCAGGTCGGCGGCCTCCACCACGGCGTGGTCGGCCCACCCGCCGGTCTTGGTCAGCGCGGCGAACCGGCCGCCCACCAGGCCCGCGTCGACGCCGGGACCCACCTCGGCGACCGTGCCGACCAGGTCGTAGCCGGGCACGAAGGGGAACGGCGGCTGGTCGTAGTACTTGGCCCGGCGCATCTGCTGCTCGGCGAACGACACGCCCGTCGCCTCGACCCGCACGAGGGCCTGACCGGGACCGGGCACGGGCCGCGCGCGGCGGCGCAGCACCAAACCGTCGGGCTCGACCACGCCCGGCAGCACGACCTCCAGAACCTGTCCGGTCGACACGTCGCTCATGGGACCTCCTCCATCTATGAGTGGTCAGTCACTCACTCCCTGGAGAAGTAAACGGGTCAAGCCTCTGTTTGTCAAAAGGAGTGGTTGGTCACTCACAAATGGCACACCGGTCGGTCGCCGTCACGAACCCCGCCAGTCGGTCGACACGGGGGTGGGCGGCGATCTTGGTTTCACCCCGCCGCCTCCGGGTACGCCAGGCCCAGCGAGCCGATCGGGAGGAACCACCATGACGAGCGCAACCGAACGCGCAGGCACCCGCCGTCGCCCCGTCCAGGCGCTCGCGCTCCTGGTCGGTGCGGTGTTCCTGCTGGTCGGCGTGTTGGGCTTCATCCCGGGCATCACCGCCCACTTCGACCACCTCGGCTTCGCCGGCACGGGGTCGCGGGCCGAGCTGTTCGGCGTGTTCCAGGTCTCGGTGCTGCACAACCTGGTGCACCTGCTGTTCGGCGTGGCGGGCGTCCTGGCGGCCCGCGCGGCGGGCGCGTCACGCGCCTTCCTCATCGTCGGCGGGTTCGTCTACCTGCTGCTGTGGGTCTACGGCTCGGCCGTGGACGCCGCGGGCGGGGCGAACTTCGTGCCGTTCAACGCCGCCGACAACCTCCTGCACCTGGGGCTGGGCCTCGGGATGATCCTGCTCGCCGTGCTGGCCACCGTCCTGGAGCGCACGCGCGGCCAGTACCCCGGTCGGGAGCAGCGGGGTCGGTGACGCCCGGTTGACGCCTCGGTGAACCGGGTCGCGTAAGTTCACCCCGGGAGGCGCTTGACTGGGAGGGCGTAGATGGCGAGTTCGGGACGACGGCGGCAACTGGGACGGGTGGACCCCTTCATCCTGTTCACCGTCCTGCCGCTGCTGTTGATCGCGGGCGTCCTGGCTTGGGGTGGCTTGGCCTGGGTCGGTGTGGTCGTCGTCATCTTCGCGGCGCTGTTGGTCCTGGTTGACTCGTGGACGAACCGTCCGTTGCCGTTCGACGTGCCGGACGAGGACGACGGGGACTACGACTACGAGCCGCCCTCGGCCGGTCGACGCGGCTACTGAAGGGGTGGCTGGCGCTACCAGTCGTAGCGCCAGCTGCCCACCTCCCGACCGTCGTAGGTGGCGCGCAGGGAGACGAACCTCTCCGCCCAGCTGAACTCCGTGTGGACGCAGGCCGTGTGGCCGAACGCGGTGCCGCACAGGTCGTCCCGCTCCTGGGCCGACCGCCAGGTGCGCTCGGCGACCAACTTCCAGCCGAACAGATCGTGCCCCAGGTAGGCCCGCGTGGTCAGGCTCCGCGCGGCCTGGTCGATCAGCACGCGCGCCTTGACCACGCTCACGAACACGCACTCGTAGTCGTACGGCGCGAGCGTCGCGCACTCCGCCGAGGCCGGGGCCGGGGCCGGGGTGGGTCGGGCGGCCGCGCCGGCGGCGGGACCCGGTGTCGCCAGCGCGAGCACCGCGGCGAGGACGGGCAGCGCGGCGCGGAACGGTGTGGTGCGCACGGCCTTCATCTGCGTTCCTCCGAAAAGGGCGGTCGTCCGGGCGGGACCGAACCTAATCCGGCCTTTCGGGCGGCGTGGCCCGGCGCGGGGACGTCCATCCGGTCGGGACGCCGCGGCACACCTCCGGGTGCCCCGCGCGTCACGCCGGGTCGCCACCGACCGCGCCGGGCGGCCCGTCGGGCACCCGGAACCGGGGTCGGACCGCGGCGGGCCGCACGGGGATGCGGTGGCCCCTCGTCAGTCGCGCGGGAACGTCTCCGCGATCGCCGCGTCGATCGACCCGGACCGGGCGGGCTGGACGAACAGCTCGCGCAGCAGCAACCCGCCCAGGTGCTTCGGGTCCAACCCGGACTGCCTGCCCCGCGCCGCGTGCGCCGCCCACGTCAGCCACAGCGCCGCCCGCACCGCCGCGCCCGGCAGCCGGCGCACCGGGCGCGGGTGCCCGGCCGCCTCCGCGATGCGGCCGATCATCCGCGCCCAGGTCAGGTTCTCCTCGACCACCGGGATGTCCTCACCGGACGCCCGCTCCAGCGCGTCCACCGCCACCTCGGCCACGCACCGGGCCGTCGTCGCGGCGCTCCCGCCCGGCGGGGCCACCAGCGGCGACCGCGAGCGCGCCCACCGGTCCAGCGGCTCCGCCCAGTTCGGCAGGCGGTCGTGCGCGCGGCCGAACACGAACGGCAGCTCCAGCACCGCCACCGGCAGGTCCGGGCCCGCCGCGGTGCGGCCCAGGCGCGCCTGCTCGACCCGGCTGCGGATGTAGGGGTGGCGCTCGGCCAGCCGCCAGTCGGGGTGCTCGCGGTGGAAGTGCGTGTAGTACGAGCCCAGGACCACCGCCCGCGTCAGGCCCTCCTCGCGGGCCGCGGTGAGCAGCCGCACGACCGGCGCGACGTTGCCGCGGTGGAACACCGGGTAGGAGGGCCGGCGCGGCACCTCCCGGTCGTCCGCGCCCGCCGCGAACACCACGCCGTCGTGCCCGGCCAGCAGCGACCGGAACTCCGCGCCGCTCGCCAGGGTGGCGTCCAGGGCGTGGTCCACGCCGTCGCGCGCGGTCCGCGCCGCGGTCGTCGCCTCGTGCCCCAACGCCCGCAGCCGTTCCACGACGTGCTGCCCGATCAACCCGCTCGCACCCACCACCAAGACCCTCACGGGCTCGGGATGCTACGCCGGGGTCACGCTTTCGTGCGCAGGGTCACCGGTGGTGGTCGGCGCACCGCAGGTGGGGGAGGTCAGGTCCCCGCGCGCAGCGTCAGCAACGAGATCTCGCTGGGCGCGAACACGCGCAGCGGCGGGCCCCAGAACCCGGCGCCCCGGCTGGTGTAGAGCCGGGTGCGCTCGCCGTGGCGGCTCAACCCCGACAGCACCGGCTGCTGGAGCCGCACCAGCAGGTGGAACGGCCAGATCTGGCCGCCGTGCGTGTGGCCGGACAGCTGGAGGTCCACGCCCGCGGCGGCCGCCTTGACGACCTCGCTCGGCTGGTGGGCCAGCAGCACCACCGGGTCGTCGGGCCGGGTGCCCGCCAGCGCCGCGCCCAGGTCCGCGCCGTGGCCGGGTTCGCCGGAGTGCGCGCCGGTCACGTCGTCCACGCCCGCGAACACCAGCCGCGCCCCGTCGCGCTCCAGCACGCGGTGCTGGTTGTGCAGGCTCGTCCACCCCAACTCCGCCATGTGCTCCAGCCACGCCTGGGCGTTGCTCAGGTACTCGTGGTTGCCGGAGACGTAGAACCGGTGCGCCGCGCGGACTTCGCCCAGCGCGGCGGCCTGGCCCCGGCGCTGCTCGACCGTGCCGTCGGCGATGTCGCCGACGTGGACCACGACGTCCGGCTCCAGCGCGTTGACCGCCGCGACCGTGGCGCGCGACCAGCGGGTGCGGTCGATCGCGCCGTAGTGGGTGTCGGCGAGCACCGCCACGGTCAGCCCGTCGAACGCCGCGCCCAGCCGGGGCAGCACCACCTCGGTCCGCCTGACCCTCGGCACGCGCCGCGCCTCGTGGACGCCGTGCGCGGTCAGGGCCAGGCCGATCGCCAGCAGCAGCACCGCGACGACCCGGGCCCGCAACGGGTTCTCCACGCCCGCGACCGCCAGCACGAGCCGCGGCACGTCCGTGATCAGGGCCCAGGCGAAGAACACCCAGGCCACGCCGAGCATCGCGTGCGCGACCCGGGCGGCGCGGTCGGTGTGCCGGCGGCCGTGCGCGCGGACCAGCAGCAGCGGGAACGCCATCGAGGCCGCCGCGACGAGCACCGTGCCGGTCAGCTGCACCGGCCACGGCCACCGCGCGCTCGGCGCGAACAGCCCGAACCACGGCACCCAGAAGAGCAGCGCGGTCACGGAGAGCAGCACGGCGGTGAACGCGATGCGACGGCGCGCGGACGGGCGGGGCGGCGCGCTGGTCGACATGGGGTCTCCTCGCCGTTTACGAACCGGTGGTCTATTACCGAGGCTAGCTCCCGCCCCGGTCGGTGTCCAAGGCGGTTTGCCCGCCCCGCCGGTGGCAACCCCAGGGCCATGGTCGACGAGGACGACGTGCGCGAGATCGAGACGCCCGAGCAGGACGAGCGGCTGGCGGAGGTGCGGAAGGACATCGCGGAGGCCAAGGCGGACGCGGCCGACCTGCGCGAGACCACCCCGGACCCGTTCCCCGACTCGGACCCGCCGAACGAGGACGGCACCCCGGGCAACTGACCGCTGGGTCCACAGTGGACGTTCACCCGAATGGCGGTTGCATCCCGGAAATCGGATCTGGATAGTGCGATAACCCGGCAGGCCGTGCCGTGATCGTCGTTCTACTCTGGGGGTAACCGGGCGTGGCTCGTCCAACCCGTGCTCCGGTGGACGGGGGACTCCCGTCACCGGAGCTGGCCGGGCTGCGCCGCATAGTCCGGCTCACCTCGGTGTTCACCTGGCTGGCCGGACTGGCGTTCGCCGCGCAGCTGGCGTTCGTGGGCGTCGGACCCGCCCACCTGCCGCTGGTCGCCCTGGTGCTGGTCGTGCTGCTGAGCTGGCTGCGGCCCGCCCGCCACCCCTGGCCGGCCGCCGCGGTCGAGGGCGTGGTCATCTTCACCGCGACGCTGGTCCTGCCCACCCCGCAGCCCGCCATCGCCTTCCTGTTCGCGGTCACCGTGCGCCGGGCCCTGTACGGCGCGGAGCGCTACCCGGTCAAGGCGCTGCCCGCGCTGGCCGGCTACCTGCTCGGCCTGTGCTGGTGGCTGGCCGCCCAACCGGTCACCGTCACCGGGCCGCAGCTCGCGGCCAACCTGATCCCGTTGGCCGGGCTGGTCGTGGAAACCCTGGCGCTGCACGAGGCGGTGCGCTCGACGCGACTGCTCGAACGCGCCAACCGCACCCTCGAGGCCGTGGTGCGCTCCAGCCCCGTCGGCCTGGCGCTGCTCGACGAGCGGGGCGCGCCTTCGCTGCGCAACGAGCGCGCCAGCGAACTGCTGTCCTGGACCGGCGGTCCGGACGACCGCGTCCCGTGCCCGCACGGCCCCGACATCTCGCGCTGCGGCTCCGGCTGCCGCACCGCCGAGGAACCCGTCGAGGTCGAGGTGCCGCGCCCCGACGGCGCCACCGGCGTCCTGGCCGTGCAGGCGGTGCCGGTCGACCGGCACACCCTGGTCACCGCCCAGGACGTGAGCAAGCGGCGGCGGCTGGAGGAGGCCCTGCGCGCCCGCGCCGAGCGCGACGAGCTGACCGGGCTGGCCGGGCGCGCGCACTTCCTGCACCTGGTGGACCATGCGCTGCTGGCCGGCGAGGCGGTCGGCCTGCTGGTGATCGACCTGGACGGGTTCAAGGAGGTCAACGACGCCGACGGGCACGAGGCGGGCGACTGGTACCTGGTGTCGGCGGCCGAGCGGATCAACCGGGCCGCGGGCCCCGTGGCCGAGGCCGCGCGACTGGGCGGCGACGAGTTCGCGGTGCTCGCACCGGGCCACGACGTGCGGGAGTCGGCGCGGCTGGCCACCCGCGTGCTGTCCGAGCTGGCCCGGCCGCTGGCCGGCCTCGGGCACGACACGGCGATCCGGGCCAGCGTGGGCATCGCGGTGTCGCGGCCGGGCGCCGGGACCGCGGACCTGCTGCGCGACGCGGACACCGCGATGTACGCGGCCAAGCGGGAGGGCGGCGGGCGCATCCGGCTGTTCCGCCCGGAGATGGGCGAGCAGGTGCTGGCGCGGCAGCGCGACAAGGCCGACCTGCGCACCGCGGTGACCGAGGGCCAGCTCGTGCTGCACTACCAGCCGATCGTGGACCTCGCGACGTCCGAGGCCGCGGGCGCCGAGGCGCTGGTGCGGTGGCAGCGCCCCGGCCACGGCCTGCTCGGGCCCGGCGCGTTCATCGGCCTGGCCGAGGAGACCGGCCTGATCGTGCCCCTGGGCGCGAAGGTCCTGGCCGGCGCCTGCGAGCAGGCCGTGCGCTGGCGCGAGCAGGGCCGCGAGCTGGGCGTCACCGTCAACGTCTCCACGCGCCAGCTCTCCACCCCCGCGTTCCTGCCCTCCCTGGACCGCGTGCTCAAGACCACCGGCCTGCCGCCCGCCCACCTGACCATCGAGGTGACCGAGTCGGTGTGGGCCGACGAGGCGGCGATGCGCGGCCTGATGGAGGTCAGGGACACCGGTGTCCGGGTGGCCCTGGACGACTTCGGCACGGGCTACTCGTCGCTGAGCTACCTCCAGCGGTACCCCTTCGACGTGGTCAAGATCGACAAGTCGTTCACCGGCAACCTCGACGACACCGGGCGCACCGCGGGCGTGGTCCGCTGCATCATCGACCTGGCCGAGGTCCTGGGCGCGCACACCGTCGCCGAGGGCATCGAGACCGAGGCGCAGGCGGACTGGCTGCGCCGGGCGGGCTGCGCCTACGCCCAGGGCTACCTCTTCGGCCGCCCCGACACCCCCGAGAACTGGGACAGCCACCCGGTCGCAGTCCCCTGACCGCGCACGGCCGCCCGGGTTCCCGAGGGCATCCCTGACGGGTGCGGGGACGACCCAGGGCCGTCCCCGCGCCGGCTCAGGCCAAGCCCGCCAGCGTGTTCCAGAACATCAGCTCGTAGGAGTGCAGCAGGCGCGCCGCCGGCAGGGCGCCCTCCGGCGTCCACCCGGTGGCCAGCACCGCGTCGAGGGCCTCCAGCGACAGGGCGTCCAACTCGGGCGACGGGGTGGCGAAGAAGTCGAAGAACGCGCAGGCCGCGTCGTCGAAACCGTAATGCTCGCGCAGGGCCGTCGCGATCGCTGCGCAATAGCCTCCCCATTCCGCGAAATTCGCCAGAATCGCGAGCAGCGCGTCGTGCGGATTGCCGTCGAGGGCGAGCCTGGCCACGTACGACGGGTACGCCTGGCACCCCGGCAGGGGGCGGTGGGCCGCCAGGTCCTCCTCGGTCAGGCCGCAGCCCGCGGCGAAGTCGCCGAGCTTGGCCAGCGCCAGCCCCTCGCCGCCCGCGACCATCGAGAAGAACTCGCGCTGCGGGCGCTCGGTCGACTGCGCCGCCAAGGTGAGGAACGCTCGCCAATCGCTGCGCACGATCAGGTTTTCCTCCGCGGCGAGGGCGCGCAGCGCCTCGCGCGAGGCCTTCCCGCGGGCGATCAGCGGCACCAGCTCGTTGGTCCCGCCGTCCCGGCGCACCTCCTCGCGCACCCGCTCCAGCAGTTCCCGCGCTCGATCCGACATGATCTCCCCCAGGGCGTACGGTGGTGGGCGTCAACCCTATCCTCCCCCTCCGCCGGGTGAAGACTCGGCAACGGGGGATTGACGCCACCTCTGTTTACCGATTCCATGGCCACGCTTGTCGCAGCGGAGCCGAGTCGCAGAAGGAGAGTCGCGGATTGCGCGTCGTGGCGGACACGTCGGTCGGAAACCGCGGAATCCCGATCAAAAAGCCCGACAGGCTCTGGCTCGGGTACGCGGTCCTCGGTCTCGCGGTCATGGGTGCCTACTACACCGTGCCGATCTTCGTCGGCACCGTTCCGCTGCGCGTGGTCCTCTACTGCGCGATCAGCGCGTCCGCCGCCGCCGCGGTGTGGTGGGGGGTGCGGCGCAACCGGCCGGAGCACCGCGCGCCGTGGGTGCTGCTCGGGCTGGGCCAGCTGGTGTACGCCCTGGCCGACACCACGTTCTACGTCTCGCACTACGTGCTCAACGAGACGAGCTACCCGTCGATCGCCGACGTGTTCTACATCGGCCACTACCCGCTGGTGATCGCCGGCCTGGTCGTGCTGATCCGCCAGCGCCGCTCCCACCGCGACCTGCCCGGCCTGCTCGACGCCGCGTCGCTGACCGTGGGCGCGGGCCTGCTGTCGTGGGTGTTCGTGATCGGCCCCCAGACCCGCCTGGGCACGCCCCTGCTGGTGGAGGTCGCGTCGCTGGCCTACCCGCTGATGGACCTGGTGGTGCTGCTGGTCTCGCTGCGGCTGCTGTTCGGCGGCGGCGGTCGCCGCGACACGTCGTTCGTGCTGCTGAGCGCGTGGCTCGCGGCGATCCTCACGGCCGACACCGTCTACGTCCTGCAGCGGCTGGACCACACCTACGCGGCGGGCAACTTCCTCGACGCGATCTGGCTGACCGGGAACCTGGCGCTCGGCGCGTGCGCCCTGCACCCGTCCATGGGCCGGATCGCGCAGGCCGCGGACGTGCCCGCGCTGCGGTTGAGCTGGCCGCGGCTGGCCGTGCTGTGCCTGGGCGCGCTGGTCGGACCGCTGCTGCTGCTCCTCCAGCACGCCCAGGGCGTGCAGCGGGACGTCCCGGCGATCGCGGTCGGCTGCGCGGTGCTGTTCGCGCTGACCACCACCAGGCTCGCGGGCCTGGCGGTCGACCAGCGCCGGATCGCCATCACCGACGGCCTCACCGGGCTGCGCAGCCGCCGCTACTTCGAGGCGCGCCTGGCCGACGACGTGGCCCGCGCGGAGCGCACCGGCGGCCCGCTGGCCGTGGTGATCCTCGACGTGGACCGGTTCAAGCGGATCAACGACAGGTTCGGGCACCCCGGCGGCGACCGGGTGCTGGTGGAGGTGGCCGACCGGCTGCGCGCGGTCGCCGGTCCCGGCCACGTGCTGGCCCGCTACGGCGGCGAGGAGTTCGCGCTGATCACCACCGGCGCGGACGCCGAGCAGCCGACGCCGCTGGCCGAGCGGCTGCGCCACGCCGTCGCCCGGGATCCGATCACCGTC
>NZ_JBHWIE010000133.1:0-18785 GCF_042732085.1 Actinosynnema sp. NPDC059797 | reverse complement strand
ACACGCCTCCTTACGAGATGGCGCCCTCCGAGATGCCGCATCGCGACCAGCCCCCGGCCGAGCAGCCCCCGGCCGAGCAGCCCCCGGCGCGGCCTTCGGCCTGCGCCTCATGCGACGCGGCCCACCCGCCCCGTCGGTACGGGGCGGGTGGGCCTTGTCTCGCATCAGATCGCGCGGGCCGCCTTCAGGGCCGCCCTGCGCTGGGCCCATCCGGCCAGCCGCCGCCACCTGCGGGCGACGACGAGGCGGTGGGCCAGCCGATGCTGTTGGGCGAATATCTCCGCTTCATGCATTCGGGATCTGGCCAGATTTTCTTCGAGCAACATGGGGTTCCCCCGCGGGTCGAGTTCGATGATCATGGCTTCGTCGCTGGTGGATCGGTACGTGGTCACGCGGCGGCCTCCTGGTTCTTAGCCCCCCGGACGACGGTTGCGGCGGGCGCCGCGGGAACAACAGGTGCTGCGTCCTTGCGCGGGCGCCCACGGGGACGCTTGCGCGCGATCACCGCACCGCGCTCGAAGATCTCGCCGCCCCAGACCCCCCAGGGCTCGTGACGAGCGAGCGCGCCGGCCAGGCACTCGGCGATGACGGGGCAGGTGGCGCAGAACTTCTTGGCCTCCTCCAGCTCCGCCGGTGCGTCGGCGAACCAGAGGTCGGGGTTGTTGGTGCGGCAAGGAAGGTCCAGACCCGCCTCGGGCGCGGTGTCGATCAGGGAGGCGACGCCGGCTCCGTTGAAGTCGGTCTGGGCGGACAGCGCCCCGCTTATCGGGACGGTCGCGGTCAACATCAGGTGGACTCCTGTCAGGTCTTGCACGGGGTTTTTGGTTCTCAAACGGGTCGAACAAACACAAAGGCCGCGGATCCGGTTACGGGTCCGCGGCCTTTGTGAGCTTCGTGGCCTGACAGCTTGGCGTGTCAGGTACTTCGCTCTCGCGCGGACGGCGCAACGTTCTGAGTCGGGACAACGGTCGGGGCGAACTTGGTCGCCACCTCGATCAGCTGAACTCGCTCCAGACCCCAAACGAGGCCTCGGCGATCGCGGGCAGACTTCTCCCCCGCGACATGAGCAGCGCCGGACACCGAGACAACACTGGTCATCAGGTAACCGGGCGTCTTCTCGCAAGTCACGATGTTCACGGCCGGCCACCTCCTCAGGCGTCTCGTCTCGACTGCAGCTCTTGAATCCCCAGCGGGCGCTCCGCGCCCGGCCTGAGCAGGTTATGACCCGGCACAGGACGGGGGCAACCTATTTTCCCAAGAACCTGTCGATCGAGTGAAGTTTCCGCGTTTGCCCTGTACAGAGCGCTGCCGGACGGACACCCAACCTGCCCGCCGGCGGGCACTCGGTCCGTCGCGACCCACCCCGGGCGGGCCACACGTGCGGGATCGAGCGCGCACCCGCAGACCTTGGAGCGCCGACACCCGCGTCGCAACGCATCAACCGACCGCCCTGGGGACCGCACAGAGCTCGGCGCCCCTCAGCGACCGCTCACTGACCGCTCGGCGACCGCTCAACTGACCGCTCGGCGACCCGACCCCTCAACGACCGCTCAGTGGCCGCCGCGCACGAGGGCGAGGACGTCCTCCCCGTAGCGGTCGAGCTTGGCCGCGCCTATGCCGGCGATCGAGACCAGGCCGGCGACGTCCTCCGGGCGCTGTTCGGCGATCGCCACGAGCGTCGCGTCGGTGAACACCACGTACGCGGGCACCTTCAACTCCCGCGCCCGGTCCGCCCGCCACGCGCGCAGCCTGGTCAGCAGCTCCTCGTCCAGGTCCGACGGGCACGAGGCGCACCGCCCCAGCTTGATCGCCCGCGAGTCCACCAGCGCCGAACCGCACACGCGGCACTGCGGCTTGGGCTTGCGCTGGAGCGGTTCGCGCTTGGCGGCCGCCAGGCGGGAGGCGGGGTGGTCGTCCGGGATCAGCCCGTAGAGGAACCGGCTCCGTCGCCGGTAGCGCCGCCCGCCCGCGGCGCGCGCCAGCGCCCACGACAGCCACAGGTGCTCGCGAGCGCGCGTCACCCCCACGTACAGCAGCCGGCGCTCTTCCTCGATCGCCGCGTCGTCGCCGTCCGCGTGCTGGATCGGCACGGTGCCCTCGACGAGCCCGACCAGGAACACCGCGTCCCACTCCAGGCCCTTCGCCGCGTGCAGGGACGCCAGCGTGACGCCCTCCACGGTCGGCGGGTGCTGCGCCTCGGCGCGCAGGTCCAGCTCGGCGCAGAACCTGGGCAGGTCCGCGCCGTCGACCTGGCCGACCATCTCCTCGGCCAGCTCGACCAGCGCGAGCAACGACTCCCACTTCTCCCGCGCCGCGCCGCCGGCGGGCGGCTCGTCGGTCAGGCCGATGCCGGACAGCACCTCGCGCACGACCTTCGGCAGCTCACCGGACGGCTCGTGCGCCGCGGCCGCGCGCAGGGCGACCATGGCCTGCCGCACCTCGGTGCGCTGGAAGAACCGCTCGCCGCCGCGCACCTGGTACGGCACGCCGACCTCGGCCAGCGCCTGCTCGTAGATCTCGGACTGCGCGTTGACCCGGTAGAGCACGGCGATCTCGCTCGCCGCCACGCCCCGGTCCAGCAGCTCCTTCACCCGCGCGGCGACGGCGGACGCCTCCAGCGACTCGTCGTCGAACTCGGTGAACGTCGGCCGGGGCCCGTCGGGGCGCTGCCCGATCAGCTTCAGCCGGGAGCCCGAGGGGCGGCCGCGCGCCCAGCTGATGACCTGGTTCGCCAGCGCCACGACCTGCGGCGTCGACCGGTAGTCGCGTTCCAGCCGCACCACGGTGGCGTGCGCGAAGCGGCGCGGGAAGTCGAGCAGCGGGCGCGGCGAGGCGCCGGCGAAGGAGTAGATGGTCTGGTTCGCGTCGCCGACCACGGTCAGGTCGTCCCGGGCGCCCAGCCACGCGTCGAGCACGCGCTGCTGGAGGGGTGTGACGTCCTGGTACTCGTCGACCACGAAGCAGCGGTAGCGGTCGCGGAACTCCTCGGCGACGTCGCCGTGCTCCTCCAGCGCCGCCGCGGTGTGCAGCAGCAGGTCGTCGAAGTCGAGGAGCTGGGCCTTGTTCTTCAGCTCCTCGTAGGTCCGGTAGACCTTCACGACCTGCTCGGCGGGCGCCGGGGTGTCGCGGTTGGCGCGGCCGGCCGCGGCCGGGTAGTCGTCGGGCGCGACCAGCGACGCCTTGGCCCACTCGATCTCACCGGCGAGGTCGCGCAGCGAGTCCGACTCGGTGGACAGGCCGACCCGGTGGGCGGCCTGGGCGACCAGGCGCAGCTTGTTCCGGTCGATGAGCTGCCACGGCTCGCCGCCGACGACGCGCGGCCAGAAGTAGCGGAGCTGGCGCAGGGAGGCGGCGTGGAACGTGCGGGCCTGCGCGCCGTGCACGCCGAGCGCGCGCAGCCGGGTGCGCATCTCGCCCGCGGCGCGCGCGGTGAAGGTGACCGCCAGGACCTGACCGGCCGCGACGTGGCCGCGCTGGACCAGGTAGGCGATGCGGTGGGTGATGGTGCGGGTCTTGCCGGTGCCCGCGCCCGCGAGGACGCAGACCGGGCCGCGCGGGGCTTCCACTGCGGCGCGCTGTTCCGGGTCGAGTCCCTCCAGCAGCCGGTCCATGGGCTGCATCCTCGCAGAGCACACCGCGTACTCCTGTGATGGGGCGACGCGGCGCGCCGTATCCTGGTCGGCATGGCTGGTAAGCAGGACAAGGCGGCTGCCAAGGCGGCGGCCAAGGAAGCGGCGAAGGCGCGGCGCGCCGCGTCGAAGGAGCGCCGCGGCCAGATCTTCGAGGCGTTCAAGATGCAGCGCCGCGAGGACAAGGCGCTCGTGCCGCTCATGCTGTTGTGCCTGCTGGGCGGCGCCGCCGTGGCGTTCCTGATCGGCCTCATCTGGGACATGCAGTGGCTGCTGCTGCCCATGGGCATCGCGGTGGGCGCGCTGCTCGCGGTCATCGTGTTCGGCCGGCGGGTGCAGCGCACGGTGTACGCGAAGGCCGACGGCCAGCCGGGCGCGGCGGCGTGGGCGCTGGACAACCTGCGCGGCCGCTGGCGCGTGACGCAGGCCGTCGCGGGCACCACCAGCGGCGACATGGTCCACCGGGTCATCGGCCGGCCGGGCGTCGTGCTGGTCGCCGAGGGTGCCCCGCACCGGGTCAAGGGCCTGCTCGCGCAGGAGAAGAAGCGGATCGCGCGCGTCATCGGCGACACCCCCATCTACGACGTCATCGTCGGCTCGGACGGGGACCAGGTGCCGCTGCGCAAGCTCCAGGCCCACCTGATGAAGCTGCCGCGCAACATCTCGGCCGCCCAGGTCGACACCCTGGAGAACCGCCTGGCCGCGCTGGCCAGCCGGGGCGCCCGCGGCGCCGCCCTGCCCAAGGGCCCGCTGCCCCAGGGCGCCAAGATGCGCAACGTCCAGCGGGCCATGCGCCGCCGCTGACCAACCCACCCGGCGTGTCGTCCACTCGGGCACCGCGTGTCGTCCACTCCGGCACCGCGTGTCGTCCGGTCAGGCAGCACGAGTCGTCCACCTCGGCACCGCGAACCGCACCCGGCGGCGCGGTGCCGAGGCGTTTTAGCAGGTCAGGACGGGCAGCAGGTCAGGACGGGCGGCAGGACGAGCGGACGGCAGGTCAGGACGGGCAGGTAACAGGGCGAGCGGGCAGCAGGCCTAGCAGGCGGCGCGGGTCTGCCACGGGCGGCGCGGTCAGCGTCAGCGCAGTCGGCGCGAGCAGCGGGTCAGCGGATCCGGATGACGACGGTGCCCGCGGCCTTGTCGTGCAGACCCCTGCCGTCGGCGTCCCAGACCACGGCCGGGATGACCGGGAAGATCAACGCGGTCCGCAGGGCCGCCCGGGGCAGGCCGACGACCCCGGCGCCGTCCAGGCGGGCCACCCGGAGGCCGAACAGCGCGTGACCAGGGGTGAAGCCGAAGAAGCCGACCGCGATGACGGTGATGGCGAACCAGGCCAGCAGGCTCCAGTTGCGCGGCAGCTCGGGCAGGGTGAACAGGCCGGCGACACCGGCGGAGAGCAGGAAGTCCGCGAAGATGGCCACGGCGCGGCGCCCGGTGGAGGCCACCGAGCCGGGTCCGGACCGGGGCAGGCCGAGGCGCTCGCCCTTCCACCGCTGGCCGGAGTCGCCCGACTCCAGGGCTGAGTCGGGGCCAGACAACCACGAACCGGTCCACTTGCTCACCCCACCAGAGTAAGGCCGTGCTCAGCGGGTGAGGAGCGCCGGTCCGGTTGCCCGACCTGGGCGGCCCGTTAACACTGGCGAAACACCAGGGTGACTGCCGGGCAACACCACGGTCTTAGTTTCGCCACGACGGCAGGCCGCACCACGCAGCGGCGTCCAACCGCGCCCCCACCGCAGTAGAGGAGTCGACGAGGGTGTTCAAGAATCCCGACGAGGTCCTGAAGTTCATCTCCGACGAGGGCGTGAAGTTCGTCGACGTCCGGTTCAGCGACCTGCCCGGCGTGATGCAGCACTTCACGCTGCCGGCCTCGGCGTTCGACGAGGACGCCATCAACGAGGGCCTCGCGTTCGACGGCTCGTCGGTGCGCGGCTTCCAGTCCATCCACGAGTCGGACATGCTGCTGCTGCCCGACCTGTACACCGCGCGCCTCGACCCGTTCCGGATCGAGAAGACCCTCATCGTCAACTTCTTCGTGCACGACCCGTTCACCCGTGAGGCGTACAGCCGCGACCCGCGCAACATCGCGCGCAAGGCCGAGCAGTACATCACCGAGTCGGGCATCGCGGACACCGCGTACTTCGGCGCCGAGGCCGAGTTCTACATCTTCGACTCGGTCCGCTTCGACACCACCGCGAACGCCTCCTTCCACGAGATCGACGCGATCTCCGGCTGGTGGAACACCGGCCGTGAGGAAGAGGGCGGCAACCGCGGTTACAAGGTCAAGTACAAGGGCGGCTACTTCCCGGTCACGCCGACCGACCACTACGCCGACCTGCGCGACAAGATGGTCCTCAACATGGAGGCCCAGGGCTTCACCGTCGAGCGCGCGCACCACGAGGTGGGCACCGGCGGCCAGGCCGAGATCAACTACAAGTTCAACACGCTGCTGCACGCCGCGGACGACCTGATGCTGTTCAAGTACATCATCAAGAACACCGCGTGGCAGGCCGGCAAGACCGTCACGTTCATGCCGAAGCCGCTGTTCGGCGACAACGGCTCGGGCATGCACACCCACCAGTCGCTGTGGAAGGACGGCCAGCCGCTGTTCCACGACGAGTCCGGCTACGCGGGCCTGTCCGACACGGCGCGCCACTACATCGGCGGCATCCTGCACCACGCCCCGTCGCTGCTGGCCTTCACCAACCCGACGGTGAACTCCTACCACCGCCTGGTGCCCGGCTACGAGGCCCCGGTCAGCCTGGTCTACTCCCAGCGCAACCGGTCGGCGTGCGTGCGCATCCCGATCACCGGCAACAACCCGAAGGCCAAGCGCATCGAGTTCCGCTGCCCCGACTCGTCGGGCAACCCGTACCTGGCCTTCTCGGCCATGGTGATGGCGGGCCTCGACGGCGTGAAGAACAAGATCGAGCCGCCGGCCCCGATCGACAAGGACCTCTACGAGCTGCCGCCGGAGGAGGCCCGCGACGTCAAGCAGGTGCCGGCGTCCCTGGACGCGGTGCTGGACAACCTCGAGGCGGACCACGAGTTCCTGCTCGAGGGCGGCGTGTTCACGCCGGACGTCATCGACACCTGGATCTCGTTCAAGCGGGAGCAGGAGATCGACCCGCTGCGGCTGCGCCCGAACCCCTACGAGTTCGCGCTGTACTACGACGTGTGATCGACGTGGGGCTCCGACCGGCGGTCGGGGCCCACGGGGGCCGGAGGGGCCTCCGGATCCTCCACAGGCCGAGGGCCGGACGACTGGACTCAGTCGTCCGGCCCTCGGCCGTTGCGGCGTCCGCCTCGCCCGACGCCCGGGGCCTCAGGTCCCCTAACCTTCTCCCGGGGTGTCCGACCCCACGGGGACCGCGCGGAGGAGACCGGGATGCGACCGCTCGACGAGCTGGCCGAGATCGCGCAGAAGGCCGTGAGCATCGGCAACAACCTGATCAGGCACACCCGCCCGGAGACCGTCGTCGAGAAGACCGACCGCGACACCTACACCGACGTCGACGTGCGGATCGAGCAGGACGTGCGCGCCTACCTGGCCGAAGCCACCCCCGAGATCGGCTTCACGGGCGAGGAAGGGGGCACCGGCGAGCAGGCCTCGGACGGCGGGCACTCCTGGGCGCTCGACCCGATCGACGGCACGGCGAACTTCGTCCACGGGGTACCGCTCTGCGGCGTCTCCCTGGCCCTCGTGCACGGCGACCGCGCCGTCGTCGCGGCGATCGGCCTCCCGCACCTGGAGCTGTACTACTCCGCCGCCCTGGGGCGGGGCGCGCACGTCAACGGCGAGGCCATCCACGTCAGCGGGACGGCCGAACTCCCGAAGGCGATGATCGCCCTCGGCGACTACGCGACCGGCGAAGGCTCGGACGAGGAGAACGAGCGGCGCGTGGCGCTGACCGCCGCACTCGCCGCCGAGGTCGAACGCGTCCGCATGTTCGGCTCGGCGGCCCACGACCTCGCCTGGCTGGCCGAAGGCCGCATCGACGGCGCGATCATCCTGTCCAACAAGACCTGGGACATCGCGGCAGGCGTCCTCATCGCCCGCGAAGCCGGAGCGCTCGTGCTCGACAGCACCGGGGCCGAGCACACCGCCACCGCAACGCACACGATCGCCGTCGCGCCGGGGATCGCCGAGCCGCTGCTCGCGCTGGTCCGATCCGCCCTCTGAACGGGCTCCGCGGGATCGAGGCGCGCCACCCGCGGCCGGCTCGGTCGTCCGGCCCTCGGCCGTTCCGGTCATACTCCGCGGTCATGGAGCCGGAGCCACCTTCGCGGGCCGACGTCGAGCGGCAGTTCGAGCGGTTGCTGAGCGGTGAGGCGAGCCGGGACGAGGTCGACCGGTGGGCCGGCCGCCACGTGGCCGCCGGCGTCGACGTGGCGGAGCCGGTCCGGGACGCCCTCACCCGGCTGCACGGGGTGGACCTGCCCGCCGGTCCCGACGGGGAGTACCTGCACGACCTGGAGCAGGTCGCCGAGTGGCTCGCCGAGCTGCGGGAGGGCGACGGCGCCCGGTAGTTACGCCGGGAACGGGATGCCCGTCACCGTGAGCTCGCCGCCGGTGGGGGCGAGCTGGCCCACGATGCCCCCGAACGTCAGCGCGAACGCGCCGCCCCCGGCGGCCGGCGCGCGGTCCAGCTCGACGATGCCGGTGAGGGTGGAGTTCTTCGCGATCGTCGCCGGCCACCTGCTGGTCGCCAAGGACGCCCGGTACTCGCGCCCCGCGTCGTCGACCGCGGTGATCGACGGGACCGGCAGGTCCATCTTCGACGTGCTGGCGTTGACCGCGGTGACGTGCACCCTGACCCGCCCGGCCCGGGTCTCGACCTCGGTCACCTCCACGGTGAGCAGCCCCCGGGCCTGCTTCCAGGAGCCGGTGACCGACTTGTCCTCCGCGCTCGGCGGGGCGTCCTCGGACGTGGCGGGGCCCAGCGCGCCGTCCGGGCCGGCGGGGTCGTCGGCACCGGCGGGGTCGGCGGTGTCGTCCGTCGTGGCGGCGCGCGTCGTGGTGGTGGGGGCCGTCGACTCGCGCAGCGTGACGCTCAGCGCCCCGACGCCGACCGTGCCGGCGGTGACGGCCTGGACGACGCCCAGCAGCACGAGCACGCCGAGCACGACGGCGCCGATCTTGAGGGCCGCGCCGCCCCTGCCGTGGCGGGTCTCGCGGTGGAACTGGTCGGCCATGACGTCCTTCGTCCGGGCACACGCGTGCGAACGTGAACATCCCCCATCTGAGCGACGTCAGTTTCGGTGAACCGAAGGCGGATAGTCAATGGACCGCGCCCCCTGATCTACGCTGGGTCACCTTTTTACGACACAACGTCTCCAGCGGGGCTGTCCATGCTCCGTTCGTGGAAGCCGGTTAGGGTCGCGCCGTGTCTGAAGACGTCGCGAACGCCCCCCAGGTCCTGTCCACCAACATCTTCGACTCCGCCGCCGAGGCGATCGAGGCGATCGCCGCCGCCGACGTGCTCGGCCTCGGCGTCAGGGTCGCCAACCGGCTCGTCACGGAGGAGGAGTCGGACGAGCTGGTCGAGGAGTGGGTCGTGGAGGTCCTCACCTCGGTGCCCACCTCCGACGAGGAGTGAGCCGGAGGGCCCCGTCAGGGGCCCTCCACCCCGGTCACACCGTCAGCACGACCTTGCCGCGCACGTGCCTGCCCTCCAGCAGGCGGTGCGCCTCGGCGGCCTGCTCCAGCGGGAACACCTGCTGCACCTCGACCTCCAGCTCGCCCCGGCCCGCGTGCTCGGCCAGCCACCGCAGGTCCTCCTGCACCGGCTTGGCGTAGGCGTAGCGCCCGCCCAGCTCCAACACGTTCGTGTCGACGATCGACACGATCCGGCTGTTGTCGCGCACCAGCGCCGGCGAGTCGTTCAGCGCGGTACCGCCCACGCAGTCGAACGCCACGTCCACCTTGCCGTCGCCGCCGACGACCTCGGCCACGTTGTCCACCAGCGCGTCGCCGTACGCCACGGGCTCGGCGCCCAGCGACCGCAGGAACCCGTGGTTGCGCGGCGACGCCGTGCCGATCACCCGCGACGCCCCGAGCAGGCGCGCCACCTGCACCGCGAGGTGCCCGACGCCACCGGCGGCGGCGTGCACGAGCACCACGTCACCGGGCGACACGCCGACCTTGCGCAACGACTGCAACGCGGTCAGCCCGGTCAGCGACAGCCCGCCGGCCTCCTCGAACGACAGCGACGCGGGCTTGTGCGCCAGCCCCCGCTCGGTCGCCGCGATCAGCTCCGCGTACGCGCCGTGCTGCACGTGGTCCTTGCGCTGGTAGCCGAACACCTCGTCGCCGACCTCGAAGCCGTCCACCGCGGGCCCGACGGCGCGCACCACGCCGGCCACGTCCCAGCCCGGGATCAACGGGAAGTGGTGCGGCACCACGCCGGCGAGGTAGCCGGCGCGCACCAGCCGGTCCACCGGGTTCACGCCCGCCGCCCGCACCTCCACCAGCACCTGGTCCGAGGCGATCGGCGGATCGGGCAGCTCCTGCAGCCGGAGGACCTCGGGATCCCCGAACTCGTTCTGCGCAATCGCTTTCACGGCACCCAGTCTTCAGGAACCGTAGAAGACGCGCTCGACGACGGCGCGCGCCCGCCGGGTGGTGCGCCGGTAGGCGTCGAGGAACTCGCCCGGGTCGTCGTGCCCCATCGCGCACGCCACCGCGGTCAGGTCGCGCCCGGCGGTGGGCAGCTGGTCACCGGCCTTGCCGCGCACCAGCACGACCGCGTTGCGCGCCCTGGTCGCCGTCGTCCAGGACTCCAGCAGCGCCGCCGCGTCGTCCTCCGACACCAGCCCCGCCTCCGTGGCCGCGCGCAGGCCCCGCACGGTCGACGGCGTGCGCAGGCCCGGCACCTCGTGCGCGTGCTGGAGCTGGAGCAGCTGCACGGTCCACTCCACGTCCGCGAGCCCGCCGCGACCCAGCTTGGTGTGCGTGGACGGGTCCGCGCCGCGCGGCAGCCGCTCGGCCTCGACCCGCGCCTTGATGCGCCGGATCTCCCGCACCGCGGCGGCGTCCAGGCCACGCCCCGGGTACCGGACGGGGTCGACCAGCTCGACGAACCGCGCGCCCAGCGCCGCGTCGCCCGCGATCACCCTGGCCCGCAGCAGCGCCTGCGCCTCCCACAGCTCGGACCACTGCGCGTAGTACGCCCGGTAGGACTCGAACGTGCGCACCAGCGGCCCCTGCCTGCCCTCCGGCCGCAGGTCGGCGTCCACCTGCAGCGGCGGGTCCTGGCTGGGCGCGCTGAGCAGCCGCCGCACCCGCTCCACCACCGAGGACGCGTAGCGCACCGCGTCGCCGTCGGCCACGCCCCCGACCGCCTCGCACACGAACATCACGTCGGCGTCCGAGCCGTACCCCAGCTCCCGCCCGCCGAGCCGCCCCATGCCGATGACCGCGATCGACGCCAGCGGCTCGCCCACCGAGCGCACCACGGCGTCCAGCGCGGCCTGGAGCACCGCCACCCACACCTCGGACAGCGACACGCACACCGTGCGCAGCGGCACCAGCCCGAGCAGGTCGGCGCACGCCACGCGGAGCAGCTCCTGGCGGCGCAGCGACCGGGCGGCGGTGACCGCGCGGTCCAGGTCGCTGTACCGGGACACGGTGCTGCGCAGCGGGTTGCCGATGGTCATCGGGTCCACGCCGACCAGCGCGTCGGTGTCGGCCAGCAGCCGCAGCACCTCCGGCGCCCGCATCAGCAGCTCGGGCACGAACCGGGAGGTGCCCAGCAGCGCGGCCAGCCGGTCCACCACGGTGCCCTCGTCGCGCAGCAGCCGCAGGTACCAGGGCGTCTCGGCCAGCGCCTCGGACACCTTCCGGTACGACAGCAGCCCGCCGTCCGGGTCGGGGGTGGTCGCGAACAGGTCCAGCAGCACGGGCAGCAGCGCGGTCTGGATGCGCGCCCGCCGCGACACGCCCCTGGTCAACGCCTCGATGTGCCGGAGCGCGCCGTCCGGGGACGCGTACCCCAGCGCCGCCAGCCGCGCCGCCGCCTGCGACGTGGTCAGCCGCAACGCCTCGGTCGGCACGTTCGCCACGGCCTGGAGCAGCGGCCGGTAGAACAGCTTCTCGTGCAGCCTGCGCACCTGGTTGGCGCGCTTGCGGAACTCCGCCAGCAGCACCTGCGCCTCCGACTGCCCGCCCTCCGCGGACAGCCCGGCGGCGCGCGCCAGCCACCGCAGCGCGCTCGCGTCGTCATCCGCCGGGAACAGGTGGGTGCGCAGCAGCCGCTGGAGCTGCAACCGGTGCTCCAGGGTGCGCAGGAACCGGTAGGCGCGACCGAAGTCGGCGGCGTCCGCCCGGCCCACGTACCCGCCGCGACCCAGCGCCGCCAGCGCCTGCGTGGTCGAGGTGATGCGCAGCTCCTCGTCACCGCGCCCGTGCACCAGTTGCAGCAGCTGCACGGCGAACTCCACGTCCCGCAGCCCGCCGCGACCCAGCTTCAGCTCCCGGTCGGTCAGCCCGGCGGGCACGTGGTCCTCGACGCGGCGGCGCATGGCCTGCACGTCGGGCACGAAGTCCTCCCGCTCGGCGGCCGTCCACACCAGCGGGCGCACCACCTCCAGGTAGCGCCGCCCCAGCTCCTCGTCGCCCGCCACGGGCCGGGCCTTGAGCAGCGCCTGGAACTCCCAGGTCCGCGCCCACCGCTGGTAGTACGTCGTGTGGCCGTCCAGGGTGCGCACCAGGGCGCCCGCCTTGCCCTCGGGCCGCAGCGCCGCGTCCACCTCGAAGCACGCCTGGCCCGCCACCTGCATCATCGTGCTGGCCAGCCGGGTCGCCACGGCGAGGTCGCCCTCGCCGACGAACACCACGTCCACGTCGCTGACGTAGTTCAGCTCCCGCGCGCCGCACTTGCCCATCGCGATCACGGCCAGCGAGCACTCCTCGGAGCGCGGCACCTGCCTGCCCGCGACGTCCAGGGCCGCCCGCAGCGCCGCCACGGCCAGGTCCGACAGCAGTCCGGCCACGTCGTCGTAGTTGACGTAGGGCTGCTCCGGCTCGACCACGTGGGCCAGGTCCTCGGCGGCGACCCGGCACAGCAGCGCCCGGTACGCCGACCGCAGCGCGCGCACGGCCTCGCCGCCGGTCAGCCCCTCGACCGCGCCGACCAGCGCGGGCGCGAACGCCGCCACGTCCACCGGCTCCGGGTCGGCCAGGTCGGCCCACCGGTGCGGGTTGGCGACCAGGAAGTCCGCCAGCGCGGTCGACGAGCCCAGCACGGCCAGCAGCCGACCGCGCAGCGCTTCGTTGTCCCGCAGCGCCGCGTCCAGGTCGGCCCACCGGTCGCCGAGCGCGTCGCGCAGCCGGTCCACGCCGCGCAGCGCCAGGTCCGGGTCCGGGCTCCGGGACAGCGCGACCAGGACCTGCTCGTAACCCGGGGCGGGGCCGCGGCCCTCCCACCACCCGGCGGCGCTCAGGTGCTCACCGGTGCGCGCCTCGGTCAAGCCGAACCGCGCGGGGGACGTCGGGGTGCGGGCTGGATCGGTCATCGCCGAACACCGTAGCCCGCCCGGGGCGGGGTGACCCCCGTCAGCCGGCCACGATCAAGTAGATGCCGAACAACACCACGGTCACGCACGCCAGCAGGCACACCGCCGCCGCGGCCGTGGGCAGGGCCGCCGAGCCGCCGCGCTCCCGCCGCGCCTCGCGCGCCGACAGCGCCCGCAGCGCCACCGAGAACAGCACGACCAGCCCCAGCACCACCGCGAGGCTCACGCCGAAGACGGCGCCCAGGGCCGCCCAGTCGATCTTCACACCGCCACCTTGTGCGTCTCGGCCTGCGCCGCGATCTCGTCCACCACGTGCTCGGGCCGCACCGGCTCGCGGCGCGACAGCAGCCAGATGCCCAGCGCCACGCCCGCGCCCACCACCGCCACCACGACCACGCCCGCCGTGCCGAGCGAGGCGACCTTGCCCGCCACCGCGCCGACGATGCCCGCGGCGGGCAGCGTGAGCAGCCACGCCATGGCCATCCGCCCGGCCACGCCCCACCGCACCCCGTCGCGCTGCCGGCCCAGGCCGGAGCCCATGATGCCGCCGGACGCCACGTGCGTGGTGGACAGCGCGAAGCCCAGGTGCGACGACGCCATGATCACGGTCGCGGCGCTGGTCTGCGCGGCGAAGCCCTGCGGCGCCTCGATCGTGGTCAGGCCCTTGCCCAGGGTCTGGGTGATGCGCCAGCCGCCGAGGTAGGTGCCCAGCGCGATGGCGACGGCCGCGCTCAGGATCACCCACAGGGGAGGTTCCGCGCCGGGCGCGAGGCTGCCCGCGGTGATGAGGGTGAGCGTGATGATGCCCATGGTCTTCTGCGCGTCGTTCGTGCCGTGCGCGAGGGACATCAGCGCGGCGGAGGCGATCTGGCCCGCCTTGAAGCCCTTGTCGTTGACCGAGCTCCGGGCGCGCCTGGTCATCCGGTAGGTCAGGTAGGTGGCGAGCAGGGCCACGATGCCCGCGACCAGCGGCGCGGCGATGGCGGGCGCGATGACCTTGTCCACGACCTTGTCGAAGTGCACGGCGCCGGTGCCCGACGCGACCCAGGTGGCGCCGATCAGGCCGCCGAACAGGGCGTGCGAGGACGACGACGGCAGGCCGACGTACCAGGTCACGAGGTTCCACGTGATCGCGCCGACCAGGCCGCCGAACACGACCGCCGGCGTGATCAGGGCGTCGTCGACGATCCCGCCCGAGATGGTCTTGGCGACCTCGACCGACAGCAGCGCGCCGACGAGGTTGAGCACCGCGGAGAAGGCGACCGCCGTGCGCGGTCGGAGGGCGCCGGTGGCGATGGACGTCGCCATCGAGTTCGCGGTGTCGTGGAAGCCGTTGGTGAAGTCGAAGACCAACGCCGTGACGACCACGATGATGACGAGGAGCGAGGCATCCACGCTGATTCCTCCGGCTGAACCGACACAGTCGTGGGTGAACGCTACCTGTCCAACCGATGAATCCTCGTCTCAACAGAGGTTCGTCACACCAACGGCAGCCTCCGCTGGATCGTCAGCTCTCCGGCTGCCAGGCGCGCAAATCTTGCGCAGAACGGCTGCCACACCTCCCGAATGTCCTCGTGAGCGGCGTCCAGCCGAACCGGGTCGAGCCAGCCGGACCGCGCGCCGGCCGCCGCCGCGGGGTGACCTTCGGCCCACTTGAGGACCACCTCGGGCGTCGTCTCGATGTGGAACTGCACCCCGTACGCGCGCTCCCCGACGCGGAACGCCTGGTTCGCGCACTTCGGCGAGGACGCCAGCAGCACGGCGGTCGGCGGCAGCAGCGACACCTCGTCGCTGTGGAACTGGAGCACGTCCGGGGTCCACGGCAGGTCGGCGAACAGCGGGTCCTCACCCGCCGCGTCCCGCTTGGCCACGAGCATCACGCCCACCTCGGGCCCCTGCGCGGCCCGCCGCACCTGGCCGCCGGTGGCCGCGGCGAGCAGCTGCGCGCCCAGGCACACCGCCAGCAACGGCAGGCGCCGCGACACCGCCTCCGACAGCAGCCGGCGCACGTCCGCCAGCCACGGGTGCTCGGCGTCGTCCAGCGCACCCATGGCGCCGCCCAGGCACACCACGCCGTCGTAGCCGTCCAGGGTGGCGGGCAGGGGCTCGGCGTAGGGCTCGACCACGTCCAGCACCGCCCCGGCGGCGGTCAGCCACTCACCGAGGCGGGCCGGCGGGTCATCGCGATCGGGTTGCAGCACCAGCAGACGCGTCACCCGACCGAGGGTAGATCAGCAGTCGCAGGTCACCCCGTGCAGCCCGGTTCCCTCCACCGGGTAGCCCGCGGCCTGCCAGGTGGTGATGCCGCCGGCGAGCCGCTTCACCCGGAACCCGAGCACGCTCAGCTTCAGCGCGCCCTTCGTGGCCGCGTTGCACACCGAGCTCTCGCAGTAGCAGACGTAGACCAGGTCGCGGTCCCAGTCGGCGGTCGTGGCGGCGTCGACCTCCCAGTGCGGCAGGTTGACCGCGCCGGGGATGCGCGCCCGCTCGAACGCCTCGCGGCTGCGGGTCTCGACCAGGAGGAAACCGGCGGTGTCCCCGGCCTCCAGGTCGCGCGCCACGTCGTCCGGGTCGGCCTCGAAGGCCAGCTCGGCGGCGAAGAACGCGGCGGCGTCGGCGGGGTCGGCGGCGGGGGAGCGGAGCGTGTTGGTCATGGGGAAATCGTCTCCGACCAGCGCTTTCACCCACAGGGGTAACTCCAGGAGTTCCCCGCTCCCCGCCTACGATTCCACGGTGGAACTGGACGACGTGGATTGGAAACTGCTGGACCTGCTCCAGCGCGACGGCCGGATGACCTTCACCGAGCTGGCCAAGCGGGTCTCCCTGTCCGCGCCCGCGACCACCGAGCGCGTGCGCAGGCTGGAACAGGCGGGGATCGTCACCGGGTACGCGGCGGTGGTCGACCCGCAGCGGCTCGGCCTGCCGATCGAGGCCATCGTCCGGGTGCGGGTGCGCAGCCTGGACACGCCGCGCTTCCGGGAGCGGGTGGTGACCCTGGCCCTGGTGCGCGACGCCGACCACGTGACCGGGGACGACTGCTGGCTGCTGCGCGTGGTGTGCCGGTCCATGGTCGAGCTGGAGGACTTCGTCGAGCAGGCCCAGCGGTACGGCGACACGACCACCTCCCTGGTGTTCTCCTCGCACGTCCGCAACAGGCCCCTGACACGCGAGGTCGTGGACGGTATCGTTTATCGATAACAACGAAAAACGATATGCGCGGGGGGGCGTCATGTCGAAGAACCCGTTGGAACCGATCACCGGCGTGGTCGGCGCCGCCATGGCGGTGGGCCTCGGCGCGGCCGCGCTCACCGCGGTGGTGCGCCTGGTGGAGCTGATCGCCGGACCGACCTGCTTCACCACGCCGTACTGGCCGCACGGGGCGGACGGCGCGGACCTCGCGCCGGGCGTGGCGCTCGACGGCGTCACCGGCGTGCGGCTGTGCCTCGACGACGCCGCGCCGTGGCAGCGGGTCCTGGGCCTGCTGGTCGGCACGCCCACGGCCATCGCCCAGCTCGGCGCGCTGCTCCTGCTCTTCCGCCTGCTCCGGCGCGCCGCCCGGCACGGCGTCCACACCACCGGCACCGCCGACGACGTCCGGGGCCTCGCCTGGTACCTCGTGCTGGCCCTGCCCGGGGCCGCGCTCGCCGAATCGGTCGCGAGCAGCACCCTGATGCACGCGGCCGTGACGTTCGACGCCGGCTGGATGCTGTTCCTCGGTGCCTGGCGGATCCCGTGGTGGGCCGTCCTGACCGGGCTCGCGCTGCTGTCACTGGCCCGGGTCATGCGCACCAGCGCGGACATGAGGGCCGAACTGGAGGCCACGGTATGAGGACGACCACCCGGCCCGGGTCCGCCGACCCCCTCGGACCGCTGACCCGCGTGGTCCGGTTCCTGTGGGCGGTGACCGCGGGGCTCGTCGCGGGCACCGCCGTGCTGGCGACCGCCACGGGCGCGATCCGGGGTCACCCCGAGTGCTTCCGCACCGACCTGCCCACCGGCCACCACGGCGCCGGCGTCCCCGTGGCCGAGGGCGTGCGCAGCACCGTCGAGGTGGAGAACATCTGCATCGACGGGCCGACCGCGCTGGAACGCGCCTTCGGCTTCCTCGACACCGCACCCACCGCCTTCGCCTCCGCCACCGCGCTCCTCCTGCTGCTGGTGCTGCTGGAGAAGGCGTCCCGGGACGGCATCCACACCCGGGGCACGGCGACGCGCGTGCGCCGCCTCGGCTGGTTCGTGCTCGTGGCCCTGCCCGCGGCGACCCTCGTCGAGGCCGCCGCGGTCGGGTGGCTGGTCCGGCGGGTCGTCAGCCGCGAACCGGACGCGCTGGAGTTCCTCGCCGACTGGGCCGTGCCGTGGTGGGCGGTGGTCACCGGCGTCGGCCTGCTCGCCCTTGGGAAGATCCTGCGGACGAGTGCCGACATGCGCGAGGACCTGGAGGGAACCGTGTGACCATCCACGTGCACCTGGACCGGCTGCTGGCCGAGCGCGGGATGACGCTGTCCGAGCTGTCCGAGCGCGTCGGCGTGACCGTGGTGAACCTGTCGATCCTCAAGAACGGCAGGGCCAGGGCCATCCGGTTCAGCACGCTCACCGCGCTGTGCCAGGCGCTGGACTGCCAGCCCGGCGACCTGCTCAGCCACTGGCCGGAGTGAACGCGAACTCCGCCGAGTCCACCACCGGCCGGAAGCCGATCCGCTGGTACACCGAGTTGGACGTGGGGTTCGACAGGTCCGTGTAGAGCACGACGTGCTCGGCACCGTTCTCCCGGGCCCACGTCGCGCACGCCGCCGTCACCGCCGCGCCGTAGCCGTGCCGGCGGTGCTCCGGCGGCGTGAACACCGGGCCGATGCGGGACATGGCCGACGCGGGCGCGCTCGTCGACGCCCACGACACCGGCGCGCCGTCACCGTCGCACCAGAGCACGTGACCGTAGCCGGCGGCCAGGGTCGTCCGCACGTACCGCGCCGACTGCTCGTCCACGCCCTCGTCCCTGACCTGCTCGGTGGCCTCCACCCGGAACTCCGAGTACCACGCGGCGAGCAGGTCGACGTCCTCCTCGGTCGCCATCCGGGCCGTGCCCGGCACGTCCGGGGGCGCCAGCTCGCCGAGCTGGTGGAGCCGCAGGGACATCACCTCACGCGCGCCGCAGCCCGTGCGGGCCGCCCAGGCGACCACGAACGCCTCCACCGCGTCCCGCGGACCGTTCACGCCGGGCAGCTCCACGTCGCCGGCCAACGCGTCCGCCAGCGTCTCCGCCCACTCCGCCGGGACACCGGTCAACGTCATCGGCCACGGCGGCGTGCGCAGGGCGGCGGCCACCAGGACGTTGTCCTCGGACACCGTCACCAGCAGCGGCGGCACGTCGTCCGGGTCGGGGTGGTTGAGCCGCCGGTTCACCCCCGCGATCGGGATGGTGTGGAACACGGGGTCCGCGTTGAAGAAGTCCCCCGTGAGGTTCCAGAACTCCGCAAGGTCATCGTGAATCGTCACCTCGGCCACAGGCGCGACGGTAACGCAAAAAGCCCTCAGGGGCACCCGAATCACGGGTGCCCCTGAGGGAAAGAATGTTCGGCGGCGTCCTACTCTCCCACACCCTCACGAGTGCAGTACCATCGGCGCTGGAAGGCTTAACTACCG
>NZ_JBHWIE010000132.1:0-18930 GCF_042732085.1 Actinosynnema sp. NPDC059797 | reverse complement strand
GTACCGGAGACCTCGTGGCCAGCGTAGCGGCAGCGGGGCGGGCCGACTTGACCGACGCGCAGTGGGCCGTGTTGCAGCCGCTGCTGCCCGTGGGTCGCAAGCCGGGCCGTCCGCCCAAGTGGAGCAAGCGGCAGTTGATCGACGGCATCCGGTGGCGGGTGCGCGTCGGTGCGCCATGGCGGGATGTCCCGCCCGAGTACGGGCCCTGGCAGACCGTCTACGGATTGTTCCGCCGCTGGCAGCGGACCGGGGTCTGGCAGCGCGTCCTGACCGCGTTGCAGGGCCGCGCCGACGCTGACGGGCTGATCGTGTGGGACGTGTCGGTGGATTCCACGATCACGCGGGCGCACCAGCACGCCGCCGGCGCGGGGAAAAGGGGGACCTGCAGGTCGAACCGCCCGACACCCCGGCCGGCGGGATCGAGCCGGATGATCACGGGTTGGGGCGGTCGCGGGGCGGGTGGACCAGCAAGCTGCACCTGGCCTGCGAGCAGGGCCGTCGACCATTGTCGTTGCTGGTCACCGCTGGTCAGCGGGGCGACAGCCCACAGTTCGTCCCGGTGATCGAGCGGATCTCGGTGCCGCGCGTGGGCCCGGCCGCGCCAGGACCCGGCCGGACCGGGTCCTGGCGGACAAGGCCTACAGCTCCAAGGCCAACCGCGCCTACCTGCGACAGCGGGGGATCAAGGCGACCATCGACCAGCCCCGCGACCAGGCCGCCCACCGCAAGGCCAAAGGCTCCGCGGGTGGACGGCCACCCACGATCGACCGGGAGATCTACAAGCAGCGCCACGCGGTCGAGTGCGGCATCAACCTGCTCAAACAGCACCGAGCAGTGGCCACCCGCTACGACAAACTCGCCGTCCGCTACCAGGCCACCATCGACATCGCCGCCATCAACATCTGGCTACGCCACATCTGAAACACGACCTAGGTGCAGTGGACGTAGAAGTCGAGCTGGTACGGATCGCTGAACACCACGTCGAAGCACCTGGGGTTGGTGGCCTCTACGAGGTACCAACTCCACTTCGTGCCCTCGATCGTCACGCTGCCGATCAAGCGATTCGATTCGTCGTAAGCGCTGAAGGTGAAGTCGGAGTTGTCGCCGAAACAGGGGACGCCGGCGTCGTTCTGCTCGATGTACTGATAACTGTTCGGATTCGGCGGAACTCGGTCGCCCGGGTTGTACGCGCCCACGAAGACGTTCAAGTTCGACCCTTCGACTCCACCGTTGTACATGCAGTGGACGCCGCTCAGCCGGATCTTGACCCGGGAGTCGCTCACGTTCTGGAGGCTGGCATGACCTCCCAAGCCCATGATCCGGGCCTGGTCGGAGCCGTCGGCGTGGGCGACCGCCGAACCGGTTGCCACCAGGGCGAACGCGGCGAGCGCGATGACGATCTTCCTGATCAAGTGCACGGGAGTGCTCCTACTCGTGGTCACTGGGGTGAACCGGTCAGCCGCATCGCAGGGCGACCGTCCATCAGACAACGAGACCGCAGGTGCACTGTCAATTGAGCATTGTCGGATCTCACCGAATTGAGTGATGAGCACCGGGGAGATCACCGGAAGAAATGGACCGGGAGTGATGTGGTCCGCGTCTGCCACTCGCAGAGCGGGTGATGCGCGCCACGGAGGTCGAGTCCGTGACGCGCGCTCGTCGTGCCGACGCCGGGTGAGGTCCCCGACCACCGGCGGGTCACACGCCGCTCACACGCCGCGCAGTGGCGGGTACGGCTGGTCCGGTTCGGGGGTCTGGTTCTGCTTGTTGAGGTCCCTGGCCTCCTGGAGCTGGTCCTCCAGGGTGACGATGCGGCACGCGGCGTCGAGGCCCGTGCCCTGGTCGACCAGTTCCCTGACCCGGGCGGCCAACCGGAGTTGGTGCCGGGAGTAACGGCGGGGGACGTCCGGGCGATCAGGCAGATCCGTCGCCGGATCTGTTCACCGATCGCCCTCGGGCGTCCCCCTCTCCATGTTGGGTCCAGTGCCGCGAACCCCCGCTCGCCTGAACGCGTGGATCACACCACGCACGCAGTCGGCGCTGACCCGCATCAACGACGTGATGTCCGGATAAGACCAGTCCCCTAGGACCAGTCCCCCGTCACCGGCTCACCCGGCCGGTGGATCCCGAACGTCCACTCGAAACCCTCCGGGTCCAGCACCCGGAACCGGTAGTTGCCCCACTCCGTGCCGGCCGGCTCCCACACCGGCACCGCGCCCACCCCGACCGCACGCGCGTACAGCGCGTCCACCGCCGCCTCGTCGGGCAACGCCAGGTAGACGCCGAACCCGCCGGTCTCGCCCTTGCGCGGCGGCCGCTCGTACCCCTCCCGATCGCTGAACACGATCACCGCCACGTCACCCAGGCGCAGCTCGGCGTGCGCCACGCCACCGTCCCCGTCCGGGAAGTTCATCGTCGTCTCGAACCCGAACGCGTCCTCCAACCAGCCCAGGGCCTTGACCGCGTCCCGGTAACCGAAATAGGCGTGCAAACTGATCATGGCGACAGCCTCCCGCCGATAGCGGACAACCACCGCCCTCGACCCCGACCGGCGCCGCAGCGCAACCACAACCGGCCGTTCGGCGGCTGGCGCACCCGCGCACGTGCCGATCTGCTGGACCACGCGATGAGTCGGGGGACCCATCGATGGGGGAGTTGGCTTGTTCCGACCCGTGCCGGTGCCCGCGCTGCCGCCCAGCACCGCACTGGCCGACCTGGCGACCGCGGGCGAGGACCACGCGTGGCTGGTCGGCACCACCGGCGTGTTCACCAGCCGTCCGTCCACCCCGCTGGTCCTGCGCTGGACCGGCGCCGGCTGGCACGAGGAACCGCTGCCCGCCCTGCCCGCACCCGCCAGCCTGGCCGGCGTCGCCGCCACCGCGCCCGACGACGTCTGGGCCGTCGGCAACAGCAGCGGCCGCCCCCTGGTCCTGCACTACGACGGCGCCACCTGGCGCGCCACCACCACCCCACCCATGACCTGGGCCAAAGCCGTCGCCGCCGCCGCGCCCGACGACGTCTGGCTGGCCCACGTCCGCGACACCCACGAACTGCGCCTGCACCGCTGGAACGGCTCCGCCTGGCACGAGGTCCCCTCACCCGACGACACCGACCGCCTCAGCGTGCACGGCGTGGCCGCCGGCTGGACCTGGGGCGTGCGCGCCGGCCGCGGCAGCTTCGAGACCCGCCCCGCCTTCCACCGCTGGACCGGCGCCGGCTGGGCGCCCGTGCCCCTGCCCGACCCGCTCGCCGGCACCTCCGCCTCCCACGTCGGCCTCACCACCACCGGCGCCACCACCTGGGCCTACCTGAAAACAGCGGCGGGCGTGCACGTGCTCCGGCACACTGCGGCGTGACCTTCGGCCTGACCGTGCTCGGCACCGCCACCCCGTACCCGCGCCCCGACGACCCCTGCTCCGGCTACCTGCTGCGCACCGACCGCACCACCGTCTGGGTCGACGCCGGCCCCGGCACCCTCGCCGCCCTCCAACGCCACCACCGACCCGACCGGCTCGACGCCGTCTGGATCTCCCACACCCACGCCAACCACAGCGCCGACCTGCTGCCCTA
The DNA here is from genome assembly GCF_042732085.1 of Actinosynnema sp. NPDC059797. Taxonomy (NCBI): domain Bacteria; kingdom Bacillati; phylum Actinomycetota; class Actinomycetes; order Pseudonocardiales; family Pseudonocardiaceae; genus Actinosynnema; species Actinosynnema sp. NPDC059797. Next base: position 15,360 of record NZ_JBHWIE010000132.1, on the reverse strand, counting down.
CTACTACGCCCTGCTGTTCGCCGACCAACACCCCCGCGGCCCCGTCCCCCTGTTCGGCCCACCCGGCCTCGCCGACCGCCTGGAGACCTTCCTCGCCGGCGCCACGCCCAACCCCGCCGGCGCCGCGTTCCACGTCCACGAACTGCACGACGGCCACCGCGCCGAGATCGGCGACCTCACCCTCACCAGCCACGCCGTCCACCACGGACTGCCCGCCTTCGGCCTGCGCGCCACCCGCGGCGACGCCGTGTTCGCCTACTCCGGCGACACCGGACCCTGCCCCGCCCTGCGCGACCTCGCCGACGGCGCGGACCTGTTCCTGTGCGAAGCCGACGGCGCGGGCCCCCACCACTGCGCCCCCGAGGACGCCGCCGAAGCCGCCCGGGGCGCCGACCGACTCCTGCTCACCCACGTCGGCCACACCCTGACCCACGCCGAAGCCGCCGAACGCGCCGCCGCCCCCGTCGCCCGACCCGGCGACACCGTGACCATCCGCTGACCCCGCGCCCGGCCCGCACCCGACGCCCGCGCCCTCGCCCGCTTCCACCGCGACCTGCTCGGCCGGCCCCCCCGGTGATGACGAACCCGGCTACGTGGGCGGCTGACCGGGCGGCCGGGCGCACCGGGCCCCGGCCGCGCGTGTGATGGACTCCAGCACGCCGGGGAACCGGCGCTCCATCTCCTCCTGCCGCAACTCGTGGGTGCGGTAGCTGCCCTGCGGCGTCACGCGCAGGACACCGGCCTCGCGGAGCACCTTCAGGTGGTGCGAGAGCGTCGACATGCTGACCGGCACGTCGAACTGCCCGCACGCGATGCCGCCCGAGCGCGCGAGCTCGGCGACGATCCGGAGCCGGACCGGGTCCGCGAGTGCGCTGAGCACGGTCGACAGCGGGATGTTCGCCACGTCCGGGTGTTGTAAGGCGCGCACGGGTGAGCATCGTAGTCACCACGGTCAAGAATGTTTTTCGGTCAACACTGAAGTCTTTACACTCGTTAGAGTGAATCTCGCCGCACGGTCGGGTGATCGTCGGCGTGGCGCCAGCGTGTGACCAAGGGCGCACCGTGCGTCGTTAACTGTTAACACGAGTGGATCTTCCGGCGTGGACCGTCCGGCTCAGCGGAATGCGCTGCCCGACCGCTTGCCACGGTTTGTTTCCGTGACGTTTCCACATGGTTTGAGCTGCGGTTTTAGCCGGTTTCCGGACCGATGGCAGGCACTTGAGCTGGGCAGCCGCTCCCCCGCCGCCGCGAGGTCGCCCGACAAGAGGGCATTTACCTCGGCATTAACGCCAATACGATCGTCACACGAGGCCGCACCCGCCGCCCGGCCAAGCGCACCGTGGCCCCGGACTACCCTGCACTGTCCGGGGCCACGCACCGCTCCTCACGAGCCGGTTGCCACGAGCACGTCCTCAGGGGCCGGTGTTCCCGCCGACCACCGCGTCGGAGGACGGGGCCTCCCCCTTCTTCTCCGGCGGCGGAACGAGACCGCTCAGGTCGCCGCCGTTGTCGTTGACCCGCAGCACGAACGGCCGGGTCTCGGTGTACTGGACCACCGACACCGAGGCGGGGTCCACGACGATGCGCTGGAAGCCGTCCAGGTGCACGCCCAGGGCGTCGGCCAGCACCGCCTTGATGACGTCGCCGTGGCTGCAGGCCACCCACACCGCGCGCGGGCCGTGCTCGGCGGTGACGCGGGCGTCGTGGGCCCTGATCGCCGCCACCGCCCGCGCCTGCACGGTCGCCAGGCCCTCGCCGCCGGGGAACACCGCGGCGGACGGGTGCTGCTGCACGACCGCCCACAGGGGCTCGGCGTAGAGGTCCTTGAGGGGGCGACCGGTCCAGTCGCCGTAGTCGACCTCGACCAGCCCCTGCTCGACCACGGGCTCGAGGCCCCGGTCGGCCAGCAGCGGCGCGAGGGTCTGGCGGCAGCGCTCCAGCGGTGAGCTGACCACCGCGTCCAGGGGCAGGCCGGCGAAGCGGGCGACGAGCCCGTCCGCCTGGCCCTCGCCCTGTTCCGACAACATCACGCCGGGTTGGCGCCCGGCGAGCACGCCCGATCCGTTGGCGGTGGACCGGGCGTGCCGCAACAAGATCACGGTAGCCACGGGGCCACCCTATGTCGGGTTGATGAGACCCATCGACAGCAGGCCCATCAGGACCAGGCCCAGCAGCAGCCGGTACCACACGAACACCGAGTAGCTGTGCTTGGAGACGTAGCGCAGCAGCCAGGCGATGGTGGCGTAGCCGACGGCGAACGACACGATCGTGGCCACGACCATCTGCGGCACGCTGGCCGCGTTGGGCTCGGAGCGCTCCAGCACGTCGGGGATGCTGAAGATGCCCGCGCCGAACACCGCGGGCAGCGCCAGCAGGAACGAGTAGCGGGCGGCGGAGGCCCGGTCCAGGCCCAGGAACAGGCCCGCGGTCAGGGTCCCGCCGGAGCGGGACACGCCGGGGATCAGGGCCAGCGCCTGGGCCAGGCCCATGCCGACCGCGTCCTTCAGCTCCAGCCGCGTGCGGATGTGCTTGGCGAACTGGTCGGCCAGGCCCAGCAGCAGGCCGAACACGATCAGCATGGTCGCGGTGATCCACAGGTTGCGCAGCGAGGAGCGGATCTCGTCCTTGAACAGGAAGCCCAGCACGCTGATCGGGATGGAGCCGATGATGACGTACCAGGCCATCCGGTAGTCCTCGGTGGCGCGCGCGGCCTTGCTGAACAGGCCCTTGAACCAGGCGGCGATGAAGTTGCCGATGTCCTTGGCGAAGTAGATCAGCACGGCCAGTTCGGTGCCCAGCTGGATGACCGCGGTGAACGACGCGCCCGCGTCGTTGCCGAAGAACAGCGTGGAGACGATCCGGATGTGCCCCGACGACGAGATGGGTAGGAATTCCGTGAGACCCTGCACCAGTCCCAGAACGATGGCCTGCAGCCAGCTCAACTACCCACTCCCGCCAGATCCAGAGCTTCGGTCGCCGTCCGCAGCGCGGCGATCCCCTGCTCAAGATCTTGCAGCATGGGCGAGAGGGTGAGAGTGGTGACCCCCGCCTGCGCGTAGGCGCGCATGCGGTCTGCTATGCGCTCCTTGGGGCCCAGCAGCGAGACGGCGTCGAGGAAGTCCACGGGGAGCGCGGCCATGGCGCCCTCGTAGTCGCGGGCGAGGTACTTGTCCTGCACTTCCGCCGCCTCGGCGGCGAAGCCCATGCGCACGGCGAGGTCGTTGTAGAAGTTCTTCTGGCGGCTGCCCATGCCGCCGACGTAGAGGGCGGCGTAGGCGCGGACGCGGTCGGCGCAGGCGCGCCAGTCGTCGCCGACGACCAGCGGCACGGTGGGCACGACGTCGAACCCGTCGAGGGTCTTGCCGGCCTTCTCCCGGCCCGCCCGGAGCGCGGCGAGGGACTCCCCGGAGTGCTCCGGGGAGAAGAAGATCGCCAGCCACCCGTCGGCGATCTCGCCGGCCAGCTCGACGTTCTTCGGGCCGATGGCGGCCAGGTAGACGGGGATGTGCTCGCGCACGGGGTGCACGGTGAGGGTCAGCGCCTTGCCGGGGCCGTCGGGCAGGGGCAGCCGGTAGTGCTCGCCGTCGTAGCGCAGGCGCTCGCGGCGCAGGGCGGCGCGCACGATGTCGACGTACTCGCGGGTGCGGCCCAGCGGCTTGTCGAAGCGCACCCCGTGCCAGCCCTCGGAGACCTGCGGCCCGGAGACGCCCAGGCCCAGGCGGAAGCGCCCGCCGGAGAGGGTGTCGAGGGTCGCGGCGGTCATCGCGGCCATGGCGGGGGTGCGCGCGGGGATCTGCATGACGGCGCTGCCGACGTCGATCCGCTGCGTCTGCGCGGCCACCCACGACAGCACGGTGGGCACGTCGGAGCCGTAGGCCTCGGCGGCCCACACCACCGAGTAGCCCAGTCGGTCGGCTTCCCTGGCCAGTTCGAGGTTCGCGGCGTCGTTGCCCGCGCCCCAGTACCCGAGGTTCAGTCCCAGTCGCACACGCGGACCGTACCGGCCGGTAACCCCGGCCGCCAGGGTGGGCGGCGGGAATACCCCTTGACGGGTCGCGTGCCGCGCCCCCCGGTGAAGTGGATCACCCCTTAGGCTCCCCGACGTGGAACAGCGATACCTGGGCCGCAGCGGTCTGCGGGTGTCCCGGTTGGCCCTGGGCACGATGACCTGGGGCCGGGACACCGACGCGGACGAGGCGGCGACGCAGCTGCTGGCGTTCACCGAGGCGGGCGGCACGCTGGTGGACACCGCGGACGTGTACGTGGAGGGCGAGAGCGAGCGGATCCTGGGCGGCCTGCTGGGCGAGGTGGTGCCGCGGGACGAGCTGGTGATCGCGACCAAGGCGGTGGCCCGGCGCAACGACGGCCCGTTCGGCGGCGGCGCGTCGCGGGGTGCGCTGCTGCACGCGCTGGACGGGTCGCTGCGCAGGCTCCGGGTGGAGCACATCGACCTGTGGCAGCTGCACGCCTGGGACGCGAACGTGCCGCTGGAGGAGACGCTGTCGGCGCTGGACGCGGCGGTGTCCTCGGGCAAGGTGCGCTACGCGGGGGTGTCGAACTACTCGGGTTGGCAGCTGGGCACGGCGGCGGCGCTGCCGGGGCACGCGCCGCTGGTGTCCACGCAGGTGGAGTACTCGCTGCTGGAGCGGGGCGTGGAGCGGGAGGTGGTGCCGGCGGCGCTGCACCACGGCGTGGGGCTGCTGCCGTGGGCGCCGCTGGGGCGGGGCGTGCTGACGGGCAAGTACCGCAACGGCACTCCCCCGGACTCGCGGGGCGCCTCGGCGCACTTCGCCGGGTACGTGGAGCAGCACCGCACGGAGCGGGCGGCGCGGATCGTGCAGGCGGTGTCCACGGCGGCGGACGGGTTGGGCACGAGCGCGTTGTGCGTGGCGCTGGCGTGGGTGCGGGACCGGCCGGGCGTGGTGGCGCCGGTGGTGGGCGCGCGGGACACCGGCCAGCTGCTGGGGTCGTTGGCGGCGGAGGGGCTGACGCTGCCGCCGGCGATCAGGTCGGCGCTGGACGACGTGAGCGCCGTCGACTTCGGCTACCCCGAACGACCGATGGGGTGAGGTCCGGGGCCCCGCGGGCCCCGGGGTCCGGCCGCCGCCCCGTCGACCAGCCGGAACCACGCGCGGACCTCGCCGAGCTGGTCCTCCAGCCAGGTGGCGACGTCGGCGGCCAGGTCGAGGGCGCGGGGGGTGCGGACGCGGCCGGCGAGGTGCTCGACCAGGCTCTGGATGCGCCGCACGGGCGGCGGGTGCAGGCCGGCGAACGGGACGGCCAGGTCCAGTTCGCCGGCGAGCCGGTCGGTGATCTCGTGGAGGAACAGCACCAGCAGCAGCGCGGCGACCAGGCAGGGTTCGTGGACGTCGAGTTCGCGGGGTCCCAGGCCGTCGAGGGTGTGCAGCATCAGGCCGGCGGCGAGGCGGTCGGCCTCGTGCTCGCCGGGCCAGCCGACCGAAGGGGCGTCGAGAGGGCCGACCGGGGTGCCGGGGTCGGTGTGGAGGTGGGCTCGGGTCAGGTGCCCGGCCTGGAGGTGGGCGACCTCGTGGGCCAGCACGAACTGGGTGGCGCGGCGGACCATGAGCGCGACCAGGGCCAGGCGCTGCCCGGACAGCTCCGGCAGCCGCCGCGGGCGGGCCGCGCCGTGGCCGTAGAGGTAGGCGTTGAGGGCCTCGGCGAGGGCGTAGGCGGCCTGGTCGCCGTTGAGCAGCGGTGGGGTGCCGTAGTGGGGCAGGACCGCGGTCATGGTCTTGAGCACCCCGTCGAGCAGGTCCAGCAGGGCGGTGTTGACCAGGATCAGCACGCCCTGGCCGGGTTCGGGGACGCCGATGCCGTCGAGGGTGCCGGTGGGGAACACGCCCGCCAGCACGGGGGTGTCCAGGGGGCTGCCGGCGGCGCGGGCCAGGTGCAGCACCTCCGGTTGCAGGGCGTCGAGGGTGCGCTGCTGCTCGTGGAGGTGTCCGGGCAGGTAGGGGCCGGGTCGGACGCGGGCGTCGACCAGGCGGGCGAGCCGGCTCGGCGCGGGTTCGGCCGCGACCTGGGTCCAGGTGTGGTAGCGCTCGGGCGCCGCCTCGGGCCGCCGCGGCGGGTCCAGGTGGTCGACCACGCCCCGATCGCGCAGCAGCCCCAGGTGGGCGTTCCTCAGGTGTCCGACCGTCATGGCGACGCCTCCCGGTGTCACCTGGCATAGTCGTCGCGCCCGCCCGGAGGGTACGGCCGGCGGCCGACTATCACCTTGCCGGACCAACGACAACACCCGCCCCCCGCGTGAGGATGGTGTCCTGGTGATGGATGCTGGGAGGGCATTGGGCGAACGGGTTACAGCTTGGAGGTCCGACGTTGCGCCGACTGGCCGCGGTGGTGGTTGCCGGAGCGCTCACCGGAGCGGTGGTCTCCGGGTGCGCGACCGAGGAGAACCCGGGCGACCCGTTGCAGGTGGCGGCGACGCTGGAACCGGCTCGCCCGGCGGTCTCGCCCGCCCAGTCCTCGGACCTGCCGGGCGTGGTGGCGCCGGTGGGGCGGGCCTCGTCGGTGGTGGTGGCCGGGGGTCGGGTGGCGGTCGCGGTGACCGACCCGCCGTCGGTGGCGAGCTTCCCGCTGGACGCCCTGGCGCCGGGCGCCGCGTCGCCGGAGCCGCTGGTCGTGGCGCTGCCGGGGCCCGTGGAGCGGCTGGTGGCCGCGGGTGGCGCGGTGGAGGCGGTGGTGCCGGCGGGCGCGGTGGTGACGATCCGGCCGGACGGCTCCTCGTCCTCGCGGGAGGTGACCGGCGGGCCGGTGGACGTGGTCTCGGCGGGCGGGCGGACCCTGGTGGCGCAGCGGGAGGCCGGGCGGGTCCTGGTGGGCGACCACGCGGTGACCGGCATCTCCAGCCCCGACCGGCTGGTGGCGGTGGGCGACCGGGCCGTGGTGCTGGACCGGCCGCGCAGCGCGGTGTTCGACCTGGACCCCTCGGCCGACCGGCCCGGCGCGGGCCTGCGCGCGGGCGACGGCGCGACCAACGCGGTGGCCGACCGGTTCGGGCGGGTCTTCGTCGTGGACACCCGGGGTGGCGAGCTGATGGCGTTCTCCACGGACCCGGTGCTCATGCGGCTGCGCTACCCGCTGCCGGGCGCGCCCTACGGGATGGCCTACGACGCCGACCGGGACCTGTTGTGGGTGACGTTGACCGAGCGCAACGAGGTGGTGGGGTTCGACGTGTCGGGCGGGGAGCCGGTGGAGCGGCACCGGCACGCCACGGTCGCCCAGCCGGACTCGGTGGCGGTCGACCCGGGCAGCGGGCGCGTGTTCGTGGCGTCCGGGAACGGACAAGGGATGCAGGTGATCGGGTGATGGACGAAGGGGTGGTCGACGGGGACTGGGAGTACCGGCCGCTGCGGTTGCCGGCCGGGGTCTCGCGTCGCACCGCGACCACGCAGTTGACGATCCACGCGGAGTTCTCGGGCTGGGAGCTGTCGCGGACGCTGATGTTCGGCGACGGGTCGCGCAAGATCTGGTTGCGCCGCAAGCGCACGGCGACGGCCCTGCCGGGTGTGATCACCTAGTCCGGCCGGGGTCCCCGTCGGGCCCTCACTCCCCCACGCGCCCCGGTTGGCGGTCGCGTGGAGCTGACCGCCGCCCGTCGACGATCCCTTCGACGATCCCGCCGAGCCCGCTCGTCCTGCCGGTCCTGCCGCCGGGTCTCGCCCCGCCCGGTGCCGGTTCGGCGGGCTCTCCCGGGCGGGCGAGCAGGCCGTGCAGGACCAGCGCCCCGACGGCGGCGGCGTGGTCGGCCGCGGTGCCGCCGGGGTGGGTCAGGCAGCGCAGCAGCAGGGTGTGGGCGAGGGTTTCGGCGAGTTCGCGGGGGTCGTGGTCGCCGCGGAAGTGCCCGGCGGCGATGCCGGCGCGCAGGGCCGGCGCCAGGAGCGCGGGCAGGTCGATCTCGCGGAGGGGCTCGGCGTCGGCGCGCGCGGGGTCGTGGGCGACGGCCATGAGCAGGGCCTCGGCGAACTCGCGGTGGCGCAGGGTGAACGCGGCGAGCTGTTCGAGGTGGCGGCGCAGCATGGTGGTGGGCGGCACGCCGAGGGCGAGGTCGTCGTCGACCAGGGACCTCAGTTCGGCGTAGGGGCCGCGCAGCGCGCCGGCGACGATCCCCGCCTTGACCGGGAACAGCTGGGCGAGCACGGCCGTCGACACCCCGGCGCGGGAGGCGATGTGGGCGGGCGTGGTGGCGTAGTAGCCGCGGCCGGCGAACTCCTGGCGCGCGGCGGCGATGACCGCGTTGCGGGGGTGCTCGGGCAGGTCGTCGAGGTCGTCGGCGCGGTGGGCGCGGACGAGTTCGTCGGCCAGGGGCGCCATGACGTCGTCGATGTGCCCGTGGCCCTGTTGGGGGTCGAACAGGGCTCCGACGAGGGCGACGACGGTGTCGCCGAACAGGGTGTCGGGCACGGCGCCGGGGTCGGCGAGGTGGCGCAGCGCCAGGCCCTCGACCAGGGCGGTGAGGGCGGTGGCGAGGTGCTCGGGGGTGAAGGGGGCGCGCAGCGAGGCGTTCCAGCGGGTGAGCACGGGCTGGTAGGCGCGGACACCGGCCCGCTCGTAGCCGTTGTAGGCCTGGCGCAGGCTCTTGACCGCGCCGGGGTGGCCGCCGCCGAGCACGAGGGTGGCCAGCCGCATGAGGGTGGCGGGGTCGTTGCGGACCTGCCGGTAGTCGCGGTCGCAGACCGCGCGCAGCATCCGGCGGGGGTCGCCCCGGGAGTCCAGGAAGGCCCGGTCGATGACTTCGGTCAGGTGGTAGGAGGTGTGCTGGGAGCTGTGGGTGAACCGCAGCAGCAGCGCCTCGACGTAGCGGCCCTTGTCGCCGAAGGTGGCGAAGAAGGTCTTCTCGCTGACCTCGGCGCGGGCGGCGATCTCGGCGACGTTGAGGCCGCGTCCGAGGACCTTGGCGCCGTCCTCGAACAGCAGCTCGACGCCGGCGTCGAGAAGTCTTTCACGCACCGGAACCATGGACCCCCCTGTCCTCCTCCCGACGGGCGCATACCCGCCGCGAGCGCTCCACGGTATTGGATGCTCACCGTTCCGGGGCGCGTTCACTCACCTCGGTGTGCGGTGTCGGGCCGCGGTGGATGTTGACCTCTCACCACCGCTGCCGAGAGACTCCCTGACATCACGCGGGGCCCGTCCACCGGGGAGGGGCTGGGGGTCCCGCGGCGGGGCCCGGGAACCTGGTCCACCGCACGGCTTCGGCACCTCGTGCCGTGCGGTCCGGGCGCGCCCCGACCGTTGGCTCGGAACCTCGGTCGGCCCGCGCCCTCCCCGCCCGCACGACGCACGCGGCAACCCCCAGTGCCTGCGAGGTCGTGCGGGCGGCCGGGCACCACAGGCGTGGTACCACAGGTGTGGTGGTTCGGGGTGGGGTCCCTGTCTGCGGCGCGTTCCCCCCGGTCGACTTCCGCCCTCGCGGGCGATCCCGGGTTCCTCGACACCCGACCGTCCACGGCGAGCGGGGCGATTCCGGTTCCAGCGGTCCGGGCACGCTCAGCCGTGCGGGGTCAGTCGGGGTCGGTGAGGGCGGTGGCGGGGTCGTGGTGCGGGGTGCCGGTGGGCCACCAGCGGCCGTCCGCGTGCCGCCGGTAGGGGTACCAGCGGCCGTCGGGGCCGTAGCGGAGTTGGCGGTCGCGCACGGTCCAGCGGTTGCGCCGCACGACCGGTTCGGGCAGTTCCTGGCCGCGCCAGGCGGCGCGGGCGCGGTTGGTGTCGGCCTCGGGCGGGGTCCAGGGCTGGTCGAGGACCAGCAGGGCGGTGCGGCCGCCCTGCCGCCAGGCGTGGACGGCGCGCGGGTCGACGTGGAGCCGGTCGCGCAGTTCGGGGTGGGCGGCGGCGAGGCGGACGTGGTCCTGGCGGTCGTCGTCGGCGGGCCAGTCGCCGGTGGCGAGCAGGGCGCGGGCCTTGGCGGCGGCGTCGGCGACCAGCAGCCGCAGCACCGCGACGTCGAGGCCGGCGACCGGGTCGAACTCGGGCAGCGGGTCGAGCGCGTCGGGCGAGGGGTTCGGGGAGGCCGGTGGGAGGTCGGGCACGGGCCGGGCGTAGGCGGTGGTGGCGGGCACGCCGGCGGTGGGCCGGGCGCCGGTGACGACCTCGTCCTGGGCGCGGCCGCGCAGCAGGAGCAGCACCCACGGGTCGGCGTCGAGCAGCCAGGCCGCCTGGTGGCACAGGGCGGCGGCGTGGCGGCAGGGCAGTTCCCAGGCGTCGCAGGTGCACTCGGGGTCGAGGTCGCCGATGCCGGGCAGCAGGGGCACGCCCGCGTCGGCGGCGGCGTCGACGAGTTCGCGGGGCATCTCGTGGTCGAGCAGGGCGGCGAGGTGCCCGGCCTTGCGGGCGAGGTGGGCGAGGAAGCGGTCCCACTCGGCGTCGGTGAGCGGGGTGAGCAGCACGCCGGTGTGGTGGACCTCGTCGCCGTCGTGGACGGCGGCGTGCAGGCGGCCGGGGCTGGCGGTGATGGTGCCGACGAGCCCGGCCTGGGCGTACTTGCGGCCCTGGCGCAGGGGTCCGTTGTCGAGGGAGGTGTCCTCCAGGGCCTGGAGCCAGGCGCGGCCCCACCAGGTGCGGGTGCGGCGGGCGCCCTTGGGGAAGGCGGGGAAGCCCTTGACGCGGTCGGTCACGTGCCGCTCCGGAGTTCGACGAGGCCGGCCAGTTCGTCGTCGGTGAGTTCGGTGAGGGCGGCGTCGCCGCGGGCGAGCACGGCGTCGGCGAGGTCGCGCTTGGCGCGCAGCATGGCGGCGATGCGGTCCTCGACGGTGCCCTCGGCGATGAGCCGGTGGACCTGCACGGGCCGGGTCTGGCCGATGCGGTGGGCGCGGTCGGTGGCCTGGTCCTCCACGGCGGGGTTCCACCAGCGGTCGTAGTGCACGACGTGGTCGGCGCGGGTGAGGTTGAGGCCGGTGCCGGCGGCTTTGAGCGAGAGCAGGAACACGGGGACCTGCCCGTCCTGGAAGCGGCGGACGAGGTCCTCGCGCTCGGGCACGGGGGTGCCGCCGTGCAGCAGGGCGGTGGTGATCCCCCGGTCGGCGAGGTGGCGGCGCAGCAGGCGGGCCATGGCGACGTACTGGGTGAACACGAGCGCGGCGCCGTCCTCGGCGAGGATCGTGTCGAGCAGCTCGTCGAGCAGTTCCAGCTTGCCCGACCGGCCGGCGAGCTTCGGCGCGGTCTCCTTGAGGTACTGGGCGGGGTGGTTGCAGACCTGCTTGAGGGCGGTGAGGAGCTTGACGACGCGGCCGCGCCGGGTGATGCCGTCGGCGTGGCGGATCTCCTCCATCAGCTCGCGCACGACGGCCTCGTAGAGGGCGGCCTGCTCGCGGGTGAGGGCGACGGGCCGGTCGGTCTCGGTCTTGGCGGGCAGTTCGGGGGCGATGCCGGGGTCGGACTTGCGGCGGCGCAGCAGGAAGGGCCGCACGAGGCGGGCGAAGCGCTCGGCGACGGCCTGGTCGTGGTCGGCCTCGACGGGTTTGGCCCAGCGCGCCTTGAACTGCGCCAGGGTGCCGAGCAGGCCGGGGGTGGTCCAGTCGAGGATCGCCCACAGCTCGGTCAGGGTGTTCTCCACCGGGGTGCCGGTCAAGGCGACGCGGGCGCGGGCGGGGATGCGGCGCAAGGCCTTGGCGGTGTCGGAGCCGGGGTTCTTGACGTGCTGGGCCTCGTCGGCGACGACCAGTCCCCAGTGGGCTTCGGCGAGCAGGTCGGCGTCCAGGCGCATGGTGCCGTAGGTGGTGAGGACGAAACCGGCGGTGGTGTCGGTGTCGTGGGTGGGCAGGGTGCGGCCGGGGCCGTGGTAGCGGTGCACGGGGGTGCCGGGGGCGAAGCGCTCGATCTCGCGCTGCCAGTTGCCCAGCAGGGACGCGGGGCAGACCACGAGGGTGGGGCCCGCTGTGCCGGTGCCCGGGGTGTCGGGGGCTGTGGTGTTGTGCTCCGGGGTGCTGCGCTTCGGGGTGTTGCGGTGCAGGTGCAGGGCGATGAGGGTGATGGTCTTGCCCAGGCCCATGTCGTCGGCCAGGCACGCGCCCAGGCCGAGCGAGGTCATGCGGTCGAGCCAGCGCAGGCCGCGCAGCTGGTAGTCGCGCAGGTCGGCGCGCAGGCCCGGTGGTGGTTCGGCGGGTTCGGCGTCGGGTTGCGCGAGGCGTTGCCGGAGCTGGTCGAGCGGGCCGGCGGCGGCGACCTCGACCTCGGCGCCGTCGATCTCGGCGGTGCCGGTGAGGGCCGCGCCGAGGGCTTGGACGGCGGTGAGGGGTTTGAGGGCGCGTTCGCGGGCGCGGCGGGCCAGTTCGGGGTCGACGAGGGTCCAGCGGTCGCGCAGCCGCACCACGGGGCGGGTGGCCTCGGCGAGCCGGTCGAGTTCGTCGGGGGTCAGCGGGTCGCCGCCGAGCGCGAGCTGCCAGTTGACGGCGGTGAGCTGGTCGGGGCCGAAGAAGGTGGGCCGGTCGCCGCCGGCGTCGCCGACGACGACCTTGGCGGTGAGGCCGCGGACGAGGTCGGTGGGCCAGTGCACGTCCACGCCCGCGGAGGCGAGGCGGACGGTGCCGGTGGTGAGGAGCTGTTCGACGTCGGCGTCGGCGAGGGTGACGCGGTCGGGGACGGGTTGGTCGAGCAGCCGTTCCAGGGGCGGCCAGGCGCGGGCGGCGCGGCGCAGGGCGACGGTGGCGTCGGCGCGGGTGGCGCGCCCGGCGCCCGCCCACAGCTCGGCGGCGTCGAGGACCAGGGTGGGGTCGGCGAGGTTGTGGACCTGCAGGACGGCCTGGAACGGGTCCGGGCCTTCGACGCGCACCGACACCCGCACGCCCTGGTGGGCCCATTCACGCAGGTGGGGAACGTGTTGCGGGGTGGTGGCGGCGAACGCGGGGGCGCCGGCGGCGGTGGCCGCGGCGGCGCCGCGGGGCATGGTGTCGGCGACGGCGTCGAGGAAGGCCCGCAGCAGCGGTTCGGCGTCGGGCAGTTCCAGGGGGTCGCGTCCCGCCAGCGGGACGGCGCGGGCGTGCGCCGGCATGGCGGCGGCCAGGTCGCGGACGCGGGCGTGGTCGGCGGGGTCCAGGGGCGTGAGCTGCCAGGCGTCGAAGTCGGTGTCGGTGAGGGCGGGCCGCACCCGGCCGCGGGCGACGAGCTGCAGGGCCAGGACGACGGCGGCGCCCCAGAAGGCGGTGGCCGGGTGGACGGCGGGTCGGCCGGTGGCGGTCGTGGTGCCGGCGGCGCGGCGGGCCCGGGTGAGCAGCGGGATCGCTTCGGTCAGGGGCAGGCGCAGGGCGGGCGCGGTGTGGCGGCCGCCGTCGGGGGCGGCGATGGTGAGCCGGTCGGCGCCGGGCCGGTCCGGTGGGGCGGCGTGGTCCTCATGAGCCCCGTGGTCCTCGTGGTCCTCGTGGTCCGGTGGGGCGTAGAAGGCGATGGTGGACGTGCGTGGCGGGTCGGCCGGTTCGAAGACCGCCGGGTACCGCTCCAACCCCGTTTTCAGCGTTCCCCCTCGCGCCCGGCGGGTTGTTCAAGTTTGAGCTTAGCCCAGCTGCCGGGTTCGCCGGGCGAGTTCGGTTCGCCCGCCATGGGGTAGGCGCCGCCGCGGAGGCGGTCCATCAGTCCCCTGGTCCAGGCCGCGCCGCCGGCGGCGGTGTGCTCCCACAGCCCGTACAGCTCGCGCACGTGGGGCGGGTCGCGCCACCGGTCGGCCTGGTCGCGGGCGGTGTCGCGGCGGGCTTCCAGGGCGGCGAGGCGTTCGCCGAGCAGCGCGAGGGCGTCGTCGCGGGTGAGGGAGGGCAGCAGGGCGAGTCCGGCGGCGAGCGTGTCGGGGCGGGTGCCGGGTCGGCGCAGGGCGTCGCGCAGCAGCCTGCGGTACTCGGTCTCGCCCTTCTCGGTGATCTCGTACTCGGTGCGGCCGGGCGGGGTGGTGCGGTCGGCGAGGCAGCCGTCCCTGGTGAGCTGCTTGAGGGCGTGGTAGATCGAGCCCCACTTGACGTGGGCCCACTCCCCCGCGCCCCAGGACAGCAGGTCGGTGCCGATCAGGTACCCGTGGGCGCGTCCGTGGCCGCGCACCACGCCGAGCACCAGCAGCCGTGTCGCCGACATGATCCTCGTCCGGGGTGGTGGTTTTTCCGGTTTCGCGGATCAGGGTAGATCGCCCAGGATGGGGGCCGTGACGCCAGTCAAGATCGACGACGGCCGGCGGCGGATCCGCCTGGGGGTCCGGCACCTGCTCTCCGCGCCCGCCGACACCGTGGAGGAGGTGGTCGGGGCGTTGGTGGCGCTGCACGCCACCGATCCGGCCACGGTGTTCCTGTCGGCGTGGGCGCGACTGGGCAGCCCGTCGGTGCGGGAGGTGGAGGACGCCCTGTACGAGCGGCGGTCCCTGGTGCGGTCGTTGGCGATGCGCCGCACCATGTTCGTCGTCACCGCGGGGGCCGGACCGGTGGTCCACGCCGCGGCCGGGCGGGAGGTCGCGCGGCGGGAGCGGACCAAGCTGCTGGCGTACCTGGCCGAGGGGGTGGGGTGGGACGGGGCCCGCCTGGCGGAGGTCGAGGACGCGGTGCTGGCCGCGCTGCGGGAGCGGGGCGAGGCCACGGCGACGGAGCTGGTGCGCGACGTGCCGGCGTTGGCCGAGCAGGTGGTGGTGGGCGCGGGCAAGCCGTACGAGGTGAGGCAGAACGTGTCCAGCCGGGTGCTGCGGGTGCTGGCCACCGAGGGCCGCACGCGGCGGGCGCGGCCGCGCGGGTCGTGGGTGAGCAGCCAGTTCCGGTGGACCGCGGCCACGCCGTGGCCGGAGCTGGACGCGGCGGCGGCCCGGGCGGAGCTGACCCGGTGGTGGTTGGGCGCGTTCGGGCCCGCGACCGCGGCTGACCTGAAGTGGTGGACCGGGTGGACGGTGCGCGCCACCCGGGAGGCGCTGGCCGCGGTGGGCGCGGTGGAGGTGGAGCTGTCGGCGGGTCCCGGCTGGGTGCTGCCCGGTGACGTGGACCCGGTGGCCGAACCGGAGCCGTGGGCGGCGCTGCTGCCGGCCCTGGACCCCACGCCGATGGGGTGGCAGGACCGCGACTGGTACCTGCCGCCCCACCTGCGGCCGCTGCTGTTCGACTCCTCGGGCAACGTCGGCCCGACCGTGTGGTGGAACGGCGCGGTGGTGGGCGGCTGGGCGCAGCGACCCGACGGCGAGGTGGTGTGGAAACCGCTGGTGGACGTGGGATCCGACGCGGCGGCGGCGATCGACCGGCAGGCGGCCCGGACGGCCGGGCTGCTCGGCGGGGTGCGCGTGGTGCCCCGCTTCCGGACCCCGTTGGAGAAGGAGCTGGTGGCCACCCGCAGCGCCTCGCGCCGCTCACCGCCGTAGGTACCGGTCCGCAGCGCGCGTACTGTCTCTTA
>NZ_JBHWIE010000131.1:0-19106 GCF_042732085.1 Actinosynnema sp. NPDC059797 | reverse complement strand
GCTCACGACCCCTCGCCCGGGTCCCGAACGCTGAACTCGGGGGTCCTGGGCGTACGACTCGCGCGTCCCGGGCGTACGACTCGCGCTGGTCAGTTGCGGCGGATGTCGGTCGGGAAGGTGGCCAGGAGGGCGTTGGGCAGGCCCTGGCGGCGGAGGACCCGGCCCCAGAGGTCGACGTTGGGCGGGGTGAGGACGTCGTCCGGCAGGCCCTTGACCACGATCCAGTCGCCGCGCGAGATCTCGCCCGCGAGCTGCCCCTCGCTCCAGCCCGAGTAGCCGACGAACACGCGCAGGCCGCGCACCTTCGGCGCGAGGGCGTCCGGGTCCGCGTCCAGGTCGACCAGCGCCACCGGTCCGTGCACGCCAACCACGCCTTCGAGTGAACTCAGGTTCTCGCCGGTGCGCATGGCCGCGAGGCACAGCGCCGTCTTCTGCTGCACCGGGCCGCCGATGTAGACGGCTTGCGGCCTGGTCACGTGGGGTCCCCACGCGGGCAGCACGTCGTGGACCGCCACCTCGCTCGGCCGGTTCAGCACG
This sequence comes from Actinosynnema sp. NPDC059797, assembly GCF_042732085.1. Taxonomy (NCBI): domain Bacteria; kingdom Bacillati; phylum Actinomycetota; class Actinomycetes; order Pseudonocardiales; family Pseudonocardiaceae; genus Actinosynnema; species Actinosynnema sp. NPDC059797. The sequence continues at coordinate 18,569 of NZ_JBHWIE010000131.1, read as the reverse complement.
ACGCCGAGGGTTCCCCCTTCCCGGTGGTCGATGATGTAGACCACCGTGCGGCGGAAGTTCGAGTCGGTCAGGCTCGGTGCCGCGACCAGCAGGGAACCCGGTTCGACGTCGACATCAGGGCGCACGCTTGCATGATCCCAGATGGGCCGCGGGGCTCTCGGCGGGGAACATTCCGGGTTACCGTTGTCGTTGTACGACCTGCCAGGCGCCATCGAGTCCCCCGGGCCCACTCAAAACCGCCTCCGCGGAATACCGTCCGGCTGGAGCCGCGTAGCGCGAAGCGCCGAGAGGCGACCGGGCGTCTGGCGCCGGGGGGCCGGACCCGCACGGGTCCGGCCTTCGTGGTCTTCCCGGCAGTCGTGCGCCACCGACCGCCGGGACGGCGGGCACCGGGCCCGCGGTTCACCGGGACCAGGCGACGAGAGGCATAGGCTCAAACTCGTGACCACGGCCGGGACCACCGCGGCGAAGCACCACCTCGGCATCCGGAAGCTCCTCGCCGCAGCGGACTTCCGCGGGCTGCTGGCCTCCCGGCTGGCGGCCCAGTGGGGTGACGGCCTGTTCCAGGCGGGTCTCGCGGGCGCGGTGCTGTTCAACCCCGAGCGCCACGCCGACCCGCTCGCCGTGGCCGCCGGGTTCGCCGTGCTGCTGCTCCCGTACTCGGTGGTCGGCCCGTTCGCCGGCGCCCTGCTGGACCGGTGGGACCGCCGCCGGGTGCTGGTGGTGGCGAACCTCACCCGCGGCCTGTTCGTCGTGCTCACCGCCGCCGCCGTCGCCCTCGGGCTGGACGGCGTGCCGCTGTACGCGTCGGCGCTGCTGGTCACCGGCGTGAGCCGGTTCGTCGGGTCGGGCCTGTCCGCGTCCCTGCCGCACGTGGTCCACGAGGACCACCTGGTCGAGGCCAACGCGTTCGCCGCCACGCTCGGCGCGCTGTCCGCCGTGGTGGGCGCGGGCTGCGCGGTCGCGCTGCGCGGCCTGTTCGGCGCGGGTGACGGCGGTTCGGCGTCGACCACGGCGTTCGCCCTGGTGGGCTCGCTGCTGGCGGCGTGGCTGGCGTCCCGCTTCCGGCCCGCGGCCCTCGGTCCCGACGAGGTGGTCGAGCCCAGCCGCACGGCCACCGCGGTGGCCAGGGGCCTGCTGGACGGCGCGCGGGCGGTCTGGCGGACGCCGACCGTGGCGGCGGCGCTGCTCGCGCTGCTGGCGCACCGGGCCGCGTTCGGCGCGTCGCTGCTGCTCACGCTGCTGCTGATGCGCCACACCTTCACCGACTTCGGCCCGTTCAAGGCGGGCTTGGCCGGGCTGGGCGAGGTCGCCGTCGCGGGTGGCGCGGGCATCCTGCTCGCGGGCCTGGTCACCGACCGCGCGGTGGACCTGCTGGGCCGGCGCGGCGCGGTGTGCGCCGCGCTGCTGCTCGCCGCGGTCACCCAGCTGGGCCTGGGCCTGCCGATGCTGCTGCCGACCACGCTGGCCGCGTCGTTCCTGCTCACCTTCGCGGGCCAGGTCGTGAAGCTGTGCGTGGACGCGGCCGTGCAGGGCGACATCGGCGACGAGGTCCGCGGCCGGGTGTTCGCCCTGTACGACACGCTGTTCAACGTCATGCAGGTGGCCGCCGTCACCGCCGCGGCGACCGTGGTGCCCCTGGACGGCCGGTCGGCCGGCCTGGTGGTCGCCGCGACGGTGGCGTACCTGCTCGGCCTCGTCGGCTACCTGCTGCTGGTCAAGCGGATCCCCTCGGCGGAACAAGAGACGCGGTCCTGATCATTCAGCGCGGCAGCGGCAGGCGGATCATGCCCGTTTCGTGGGCGTAGACCACCGCCGCCATCCGGTCGCGCAGGTTCAGCGCTCTCAGGATCTCGGTCACCACCACCCCCACCTGGATCTGGCTGATCGCCAGCACCCGCGCTATCTCGTGATCGGCCAGGCCGCGGGCCAGGCACCGCAGCACCGCCCGCTGCCGATCGGTCAGCGTTTCCAACCCCTGCACCCGGGCGCCCCCCTCGGACAATCCCCAAGCGTTCACGCGACACCACCCCCAGTGCGTGTCTGACGCACACAGTCATGGTGTCGCAACGGGCTGTCACTAGCCAAGGGGAAAGACCCGGATAGGTCACTCCGGGCAACCGGTTGGCGGCTCCACGCCCTCCGCCCGGGCCCACGCGAGCAGCTCCGCGACGGCCTCGTCGTGGTCGAGCGGGCCCCGGTCGAGGCGCAGCTCCTTGAGGAACTTCCACGCCTTGCCGACCAGCGGACCGGGCGGCAGGCCGAGCAGCCGCATGATCTCGTTGCCGTCGAGGTCGGGCCGGACGCGCTTGAGGTCCTCCTCGGCGGCGATCCGCTCGATGCGGCGCTCCAGGTCGTCGTAGGTGCGCTGGAGCGCGTTGGCCTTGCGCTTGTTGCGGGTGGTGCAGTCGGCCCGGACGAGCTTGTGCAGGCGCGACAGCAGCGGGCCCGCGTCGGTCACGTACCGGCGCACCGCCGAGTCGGTCCACTCGCCGGTGCCGTAGCCGTGGAAGCGCAGGTGGAGGTACACCAGCTGGGCGACGTCCTCGGTGATCTCCTTGGAGTACTTGAGGGCGCGCAAGCGCTTGCGGGCCATCTTCGCGCCGACCACCTCGTGGTGGTGGAACGAGACGCCGCCGCCCTCCTCGAACCGCCGGGTGTCCGGCTTGCCGATGTCGTGCAGCAGGGCCGCGAGGCGCAGCACGAGGTCCGGCTCGGGCCCGTCCTCCAGGTCGACGGCCTGCTCCAGCACCACCAGGGAGTGCTGGTAGACGTCCTTGTGCTGGTGGTGCTCGTCGATCTCCAGCCGCATGGCGGGCAGCTCGGGCAGCACCACGTCCGCGAGCTTGGTGTCGACCACGACCTCGATGCCCGCGCGCGGGTGGTCGCCGGTGAGCAGCTTGGACAGCTCGACCTGGACGCGCTCGGCGGTGATGCGGCCCAGCTCGCCGGCCATGGCGGTCATGGCCTCGCGGACGCGCGGCGCCAGGCGGAAGCCCAGCTGGGAGACGAAGCGGGCGGCGCGCAGCATCCGCAGCGGGTCGTCGGAGAACGACTCCTGCGGGGTGGCCGGCGTGTCCAGGATGCGGTCGCGCAGCGCGCCCCGCCCGTCGGTCGGGTCGATGAGCACGCGGTTGACCACGTCGTACGCCATGGCGTTGACGGTGAAGTCGCGGCGGACCAGGTCGCCCTCGATGGTGTCGCCGAAGGTCACCTCGGGGTTGCGGCTGACGCCGTCGTAGGTGTCGGCGCGGAACGTGGTGATCTCGACGGTCCGGCCGTGCTTGCTCGCGCCGACCGTGCCGAACGCGATGCCGGTGTCCCAGGTGGCCTCGGCCCAGCCCTTGAGCAGGGCGGTGATCCGGTCGGGCCGGGCGTCGGTGGTGAAGTCGAGGTCGCCGGACAGGCGCCCGAGCACGGCGTCCCGCACGCTGCCGCCCACCAGGTAGAGGCGGTGGCCGGCCGCGTCGAAGCGGGCGGCCAGCTCTTCGACGACGGGGGAGGCGCTCAGCTGTTCCACCACGGCATTGTCCTGCCCGGTCGGGCCGGGTGCGGTGGGGACGTTCGATCCGGACACGGGGAGCCAGGGTACTGGGCGCGCGGTCCCGGCCCGAACGAGTTCGGGCGGGTGGTGGCCGCGCCGCCGCGGGCCGCCGCCCGGCACGTCACCCGGCGGATCGCCCCGCACGCCGCCCGGCACATCGCCCGCGGTGACGCCGAGCGCGTCGCCCCCGCCTCACCGGGGCCGGTCGTCCGCCGCCCCGCCGACTCCGCGAACACCCAACGCAACTTGACCGCCACGTCCAGTAATCGCTGGTCCGCATTACGATCGGGACCATGCCCCAGTCGTCCGGTCGCTCCGGCGGTCCCAAGCCGAGGCGCCGGAACCGGCGCCGGGGCCGTCGGCTGAAGACCGTCGACGAGACCTCGGCGGGCGGGCTGGTGCTGGACTTCGAGCGGCGCGCGGCCGCCGTCATCGGCCGGCTGGACCGGCGCGGGCGCCTCCTCTGGTCGCTGCCGAAGGGCCACATCGAGGCCGGTGAGACCGCCGAGCAGACCGCGGTGCGAGAGGTCGCCGAGGAAACCGGTATTCATAGCAGGGTGCTCCGGCCGCTCGGCTCGATCGACTACTGGTTCGTCGCCGAGGACCGGCGGGTGCACAAGACCGTCCACCACTTCCTGCTGGAGGCGCTGGGCGGTGAGCTGTCCGACGAAGACGTGGAGGTCACCGAGGTGGCGTGGGTGCCCCTTGGCGAACTGGACGAGCGGCTCGCCTACGCGGACGAGCGCCGGCTGGTGCGCCGCGCCGCCGAGCTGATCTCCGAGCACGACAACACCCGGTACGACGGCACCGGGTTCCAGAACACGGGGTACCGCGCGACCGGGTACCGGACGGACGGAGCGGAGTCGGCGTGAAACGGCTGCTGGCCGCACTCGCGGTGGCCGGGTTGGTCTTGGTCACCTCCCCGGCGCACGCGGCGCCACAGGAGGGCAGGCTGCCCGTCCGGCCCGCGCCCGCCACCCAGGTGTGGGCCACCCGCGCGATGGCCAACCAGCCCGGCCAGCAGTCGCAGGTCTACCTGCGCCTGGACGTGGAGGAGCTGAACCCGCGGGTGGTCACGGCGGGCACGGAGTCGATCACCATCCGGGGCAAGGTCGTCAACGTCGGCGACCGGTTCATCGAGGACATCGAGCTGCGCCTGGAGCGCGGCGAGGCGCTGACCGACGAGGCCGAGGTCCGCGAGGCGCTGCGGGAGCCCGCCGACGCGGAGTACGTGCAGCCCGCGTTCACGCGGATCGCGGACCGCCTGGAGCGCGACGAGTCCAAGCCGTTCGAGCTGACCGTGCCGCTGCGCGGCGCCGGCCGGACGTCGCTCCAGGTCGAGGAGCCCGGCATCTACCCGATCCTGGCCAACATCAACGGCACCCCCGACTTCGGCGGCCGGGCCCGGTTGGCCGCGCTGAGCACGCTGCTGCCGGTCCTGTCGGTGCCCGGCGGCACCGCGCCCACCCCGCCCGCGGACCCGGCCAAGGTCACCGTGCTGTGGCCGCTGGCCGACCGGCCGCGGATCGCCTCGGTGAACCCGACCGTGCTCACCGACGACGAGCTGGCCGGCTCCATCGCCATGGGCGGCCGCCTGTGGGGCCTGCTCAAGGGCTACCAGGCGGCGCTGAACGGCCCGCTGGGGCAGGGCGTGTGCCTGGCCGTCGACCCGGACCTGCTGCGCACGGTCGCCGCGATGGCCGAGGGCTACCAGGTGCGCGGCCAGGGCGAGGGCCGCGGCGAGGGCGAGGCCGAGCTGTGGCTGTCGCAGCTGAAGCTGTCGGCGAGCGGCCGGTGCGTGATCGCGCTGCCGGACGCGGGCGCCGACGTGGTCGCGCTGTCCCGCGCCCGGCTCACCGACCCGGTCCGGCTGGCGCTGGACGGCGCCCGGGTCGTGCGCGAGGTGCTGGAGGTGCAGCCCACCGAGGGCCTGACCTGGCCCGAGGACGGCGTGCTCGACCAGCAGACCCTGGCCGACCTGGTCGCGGGCGGCGTCACGTCGCTGGTGCTCGACCAGTCGGCGGTGGCGGGCACGCCCGGCACCGGGCCGGTCCGGCTCGACGCGGGTGAGGGCGCGGGCGGCACCGCGGACGACGGCGCCGCCGAGGGGAGCGGCGACAAGGTCGGCGAGGGCGAGCCGGTCAAGGTCGTGCGCATCGACGGCATGGTGTCCGACGCGCTCCGGGCCCCGGCGACGACCCGGCCGGTGGCGGGCGTGACCACGCCGACCGAGACCCGGCCGGTGTCGGTGCAGAACGCGCTGGCCGCGCTGACCTTCCGGACCGCGTTCCAGGGCGCCGGGCAGCACGTGGTGCTCGCGCCGCCGCGCCGGTGGAACGCGCCGGCCGGCGAGGTGGACACCCTCATCCGCACCACGGAGTCGCTGGTCAGCAGCGGTTTCGCCACGCCGTTGGGGTTGAGCGGGCTGCTCGCGGGCATGCCCGAGCAGACGGCCGCGCTCAGCTACCCGGTCGAGGCGGGCGCGCGCGAGGTGCCGCCCGCGGTGACCGCCGAGGTGGCCGCGTCGTGGGACCAGGTGCGGCTGCTGTCCGACTCGATGAGCCAGCAGGACGCGGCCTCCGCCGAGCCCGACGACCTGCTCGACCCGCTGCGGCTGGACCTGCTGCGCACCGCGTCCGGGGCGTGGCGCGGCGACGAGGCGGGCGCGCGCACCTCGCTGGGCCTCGCCCGCGAGCAGGTGAACGGGCTGCTGGGCCAGGTCACGGTGACCGAGCCGAACAGCCCGATCCTGCTCGGCTCCGGTGACAGCCCGATCCCGCTGTCGGTGAAGAACCGGCTGGACGTGCGGGTGACCGTGCGGGTGGTGATCGAGGACACGCCGGGCATCGACCCCCGGGACGAGCAGGTCTACGAGCTGCCCGCGCGCGGCGACCGGCTGGTGCCGGTGCAGGTGGAGGTGCAGCGGTCCGGGCGGTTCCCGGTGCACGTGCGGCTGGTCACGGCCAGCGGCGTCGAACTGGGTGAACGGGCCCGGTTGGAGGTGTCGTCCTCGGTGTACGGGACGATCACGGTAGTCATCACCGGCTTGGCGGGCGCCGCGCTCGTCCTGCTGTCCGCCCGGCGCATCTACCGGCGGGTGCGGGCGGCGCGGGCGGCCTCCGTGCGGGTGCCCGACGACGCCAGTGGCGTCACGCCGGAGAAGTCGAGCGCGAGTTGAGCGGAACAACGGTGACCCAGCAGGAACAGCAGCAGAACGCGCCGTCGCTGGCACGTGCCGGCGGCTCCATGGCCATCGCCACGATCGTCAGCCGCGCCTCGGGACTGCTGTCCAAGCTGCTGCTGGTCTCGGTCGTCGGCATCAACGTGCTCAACGACTCCTACCAGGTCGCCACCACGCTGCCCACGATGATCAACGAGCTGCTCCTGGGCGGCGTGCTGACCAGCGTGGCCATCCCGCTGCTGGTGCGCGCCGAGAAGGAGGACGGCGACGGCGGCGAGTCGTACGCGCAGTGGCTGATCACCATGGCGGCGGTGGTGCTGGGCGTCGGCACCCTCATCGCGATCGCCTGCGCGCCGCTGCTGACCGCGCTGTTCATCGACCCCGCCTCGGACGCCAACCCGGCGCTGGTCACCGCGTTCGCCTACCTGGTGCTGCCGGGCATCGTGTTCTACGGCCTGTCCGCGCTGCTGGGCGCGATCCTCAACACCCGGCACGTGTTCGGCCTGCCCACCTGGGCGCCGGTGCTGAACAACGTCGTGGTGATCATCACGCTGGCCGTCTACTGGGCGATGCCGGGGGAGATCTCGCTCGACCCGGTCGAGATGGGGCAGCCGAAGCTGCTGGTCCTGGGCCTGGGCACGATGGCGGGCGTGGCGCTCCAGGCGCTGGTCCTGGTGCCCGCGATGCGGCGGACCGGGTTCCGGTTCCGCTGGCGCTGGGGGTGGGACCGCAGGCTGGCCGAGTTCGGCGGGCTGGCGTTCTGGGTGCTGCTGTACGTGGCGCTGGGGTTCGTGAGCATGGTCGTGCTGACCCGCGTCGCGACGAACGACAAGGGCGCGATCACCGTCTACAACATGCAGTGGCTGATCGCCCAGGTGCCTTACGGCGTGCTGGGCGTGTCGCTGCTGACCGCGCTGATGCCGCGGATGAGCCGCGCTGCGGCGGCGAACGACACGGGCGCGCTGGTCGGCGACCTGTCGTTCGGCAACCGGATGTCGTCGATCCTGCTGATGCCGTTCAGCGCGCTGCTGACGGTGTCGGGCGTGTCGATCGGCCTGGCGGTGTTCGCGCACGGCCAGTCGGGCGTCGAGGGCGGCGAGGCGATCGGCACGGCGCTGGCGCTGTCGGCGTTCGGCCTGGTCCCGTACGCGATCACGCTGCTCCAACTGCGCGTGTTCTACGCGTTGAAGGACGCCCGGACGCCGACGGTCATCCAGGGGATCATCGTGGTGGCGCGGATCGCGCTGCTGTACGCGTTCCTGGAGTTCTCGCCGCCGGACAAGCTCGCCGTCGGCGTGTCGGTCGCGATGTCGCTGAGCTTCGTGGTGGGCGCGCTGGTGGGCCAGGTGTGGCTGCGGGTCAGGCTGGGCCGGCTGCGCACCGGCTACACGGCGTGGACCATCTGCCTCACGGTCGTGGCGTCGGCGATCGCGTTCGGCGCGGCCACCGGTCTCGCCTGGCTGGCCGTCCAAGGACTGGGAATCGAATCCCGTGTGACGGGCGCTTGGGTGGAGCTCGTGATCCAGGGCGTCGTGGGCCTGCCGCTCAGCTTCGCGCTGCTGGCGCTGTTCAGGGTGCCCGAGGTGAAGCCCGCCCTGGACAAGATCAGTCGTTTGGTGGGTCGTCGGTGACCGTTGCGACGCGCCCCGTTCCCGTACTCTCGGGCCCGTGAGCAGCGGCCCGATCCAGAACACCTCGCTGGTGCCCGGCGGGGTGATCGGCGGCGGCCGCTACCGGCTGCTGGAGCCGTCCGGTGTGGACCGCCGGTGCGACGCGCACCTGTGGCGGGCGCGCGACGGCCAGCTCAACCGGGACGTGGCGCTGACGGTCCTGGTGGGCAACCCGGCCGACCACGCCGCGGTGGCGCGGGCCAAGCGGATCACCGAGCGCGCGATGCACGCGGCCAGCTTCACGCACCCCGGTGTCGCCCGGGTGATCGACGTGCTGATCCCCGGCGCCGGCCTCCAGCTCGGCGACGGCATCCTCGGCATCGTCGTGGCCGAGTGGACCCGGGGCTCGGACCTGGTGGAGCTGGTCGCCAAGGGCCCGCTCCAGGCGGGCGCGGCGACCAGGCTGCTGGAACCGCTCGGCGCGGCGATCGAGGGCGCGCACCACGCGGGCCTGGTGCTGGGCGCCGACCACCCGCAGCGCATCCGGGTGACACCGGACGGCAGGCTGCGGCTGGCGTTCCCCGGCCCGCGACCGGACGCCATCGCGCGCGACGACGTGAAGGGCCTCGGCGCGATCCTGTACCTGCTGCTCACCGGCAGGTGGGCGCTGCCGGGCGGTCCCGAGGGCGTGCCGGTGGCGCCGACCGGGCCGGACGGGTCGGTGCTCGCGCCGAGCGCGATCCGCCCGCAGGTGCCGCACGAGCTGTCGTCGGTGGCGGTGCGCAGCCTGGAGGACACCAGCGTCGGCGGCATCCGGACCAGCGCGGCGATCCTCCAGGTGCTCGACCAGATCTCCTCGTCGGAGGCGCAGACCGCGCTGATCGACCGGGTGCCCGAGGGCGACGCGGACGACGGCGCGGTGTGGACCACGCAGCGTCCGGTGCGCAACAAGGACCAGAAGCGCAAGCTGGCGATCAGCGTGGCCGTGCTGGCGGTGGCCACGCTCGGCGTGATCGCCTGGCTGAGCTTCCAGATCGTGAACTTCTTCAGCGACGAGCCGACCGGTGGCGGCGGGCCGACCGTGGTGATCGGGCAGTCGAACGAGCCGGGGCAGAGCGGCCAGCCCGCGCCGCCCGCGCCGCAGCCGGCGGGTCCCGTGCAGCCCTCGTCGCTCGGCGTCTACGACGTGACCAACCAGCCGGACAACGCCAACCGGGCCAGCCGCGCCGCCGACGGCAACCCGACCACGGTGTGGCAGACCGAGAACTACTTCCAGCCGTTCCCGGCGCTCAAGCCGGGGATCGGGCTGATGGCGGGCTTCGCCGAGCCGGTGAAGCTGGCGTCGATCACGGTCACCTCGCCCAGCGAGGGCACGGTGGTGGAGATCCGGGTGGCCGGCGCGCAGAACGCGCCGCTGGAGGAGACGAAGGTCATCGGCACCGCGACCCTGTCGTCGGGGCAGACCCAGATCCAGCTGAACGACCACGACCCGACCCAGTACGTCCTCGTGTGGGTGACGAAGCTGGCGGGCAGCGGGCGGAACAACAAGTCGGAAGTCGCGGAGCTGGTCTACACGCGGGCCCAGTAGCCCCCGGGCCACCCCGGGGCCACCGGCCGTTCACGGTCCCGCCGGCGAGAACGCGCTGCACCGCACGGGTGATCGCCCTGGTGTCGGACCTCACCGATACCCTCTTTCGCGTGACCGCCGCAGCCAGCTCGGACGCAGCCCTGATCGCGGCGCACGCCGCCGGTGACCCGCACGCCTTCTCGGAGCTGGTGCGCAGGCACCGGGACCGCATGTGGGCCGTCGCCCTGCGCACCCTGCGCGACCCCGAGGAAGCGGCCGACGCGTTGCAGGAGGCGTTCATCTCCGCCTTCCGGGCCGCGGGCAGCTTCCGGGCCGAGTCGCAGGTCACCACGTGGCTCCACCGAATAGTCGTGAACGCCTGCCTCGACCGGATGCGCAGGCGACAAACCAAGCCGACCGTGCCGCTGCCCGAGGCCGGGCCCGGCGAGCCGGTCGCGCCGCGCGACGCGATGGCCGAGCGGGAGACCCGGCTGATCGTGCGGGACGCCCTGAACGAGCTCCCGGAAGAACAGCGCGCCCCCATCGTGTTGGTGGACGTGGAGGGGTACTCGGTGGCGGAGACCGCCCGGATGCTGGGCATCGCGGAGGGCACGGTGAAGTCCCGCTGCGCCCGCGGGCGGGCGAAGCTGGCCAAAGTTCTGGGGCACCTCCGGAACCAGGGTGCAGATGCGAACGTCCCAGGGAACGATGTGCAGGTGCAACAGGGACGTCAGTGGGAGGAACGATGACCGGCAATGCGCGGCGTTCGGGGCCGCCGTGGTCCGTCGACCTGCTGGCCGACCTGCACGCCGGCGTCCTGGACCCCCGGACCGAGGCCGAGCTGCGGCCGCTGGTCGCCGAGGACCCGGAGGCCAGGGCGATCCTGGCCGCGCTCGACGCGACCCTCGACGACCTGCGTGACCTGCGCGACGCGCCGCCGATCCCGATGCCCCGCGAGGTGGCCGAGCGGATCGACGCGGCGCTCGCCGAGGAGGCCCGCCTGGCCGCCGAGCGGGACCGCCCGGTCGCGCCGGTGGTAGACCTCGCCGCGGCCCGCGCCAAGCGCAACAAGCGCCTGGGCATGGGCGCGGGCATCCTCGTGGCGGCCGCCGCCGCGGTCGGCATCGCCCTGGTGGCGGTGCCGGGGAACAACAGCGCCACCACCGACAACGTGGCCGGCTCCACGCCCTCGGACACCCCGGTCACGGCCAGCGCCGCGCCGGGCGACGAGCCACGGCTGGCGGTGCGGGGCGAGAACTTCGGGCCGGTGTTCGGCGACGTGCTCAAGGCCCAGAACTACGGCCCGCTGGAGAACCAGGAGCAGTTGGCCGGGTGCCTGGCCGGCGCGGGCATCACCGCGGGCAAGCCGCTCGGCGTCAGCCCCATCACGCTGGACGAGAAGCCGGCCGTGATGGCGATCCTGCCCGGCGGCGCGCCCGGCGCGTACCGGATCGTGGTCCTCGACCCCGACACGTGCGGGCCGGACAACCCCGACGGCGTGCTCGCCAACAGCACCATCGAGCCGTAGTCCAGCTCACCCGACCGGGCCGGAATTACCGCGCCCTACGATCCGTTGAGCGAAGAGCCGGACCGGGTGGCCCCGGTCCGGGGACGACTTACGGAGGTCGAGGGTGTCGGACGTTCGGAACCTGATCATCGTCGGATCGGGGCCCGCCGGGTACACCGCGGCGGTCTACGCGGCGCGCGCCCAGCTCGAACCGCTGGTGTTCGAGGGCTCCCAGTACGGCGGGGCGCTGATGACCACCACCGAGGTCGAGAACTACCCGGGCTTCCGCGACGGCATCATGGGCCCCGACCTCATGGAGCAGATGCGCGAGCAGGCCAAGCGCTTCGGCGCCGAGCTGCGCGCCGAGGACGTCGAGGGCCTGGAGCTGGACGGCCCGGTCAAGCACGTCACGGCGAACGGCAAGCGCTACGCGGCGCGCGCGGTCGTGCTGGCCATGGGCGCGGCGGCCCGCTACCTGAACGTGCCCGGCGAGCAGGAGCTGCTCGGCCGCGGCGTGTCGGCGTGCGCCACCTGCGACGGCTTCTTCTTCCGCGACCAGGACATCGCCGTGGTCGGCGGCGGCGACTCGGCGATGGAGGAGGCCACCTTCCTCACCAAGTTCGCCCGGTCGGTCACGATCGTCCACCGCCGCGAGGACTTCCGCGCCTCCAAGATCATGCTGGAGCGCGCGCGGGCGAACGAGAAGATCAAGTGGCTGCTCAACGCCGAGGTCGTCGAGGTGCTGGGCGAGAACTCGGTGTCCGGCCTGAAGGTCCGCGACACCCGCACGGGCGAGGTGACCGAGCACCCGTTCACCGGGTTCTTCGTCGCCATCGGCCACGACCCGCGCAGCTCCCTGGTCAAGGGCCAGGTCGAGCTGGACGGCGAGGGCTACGTCCAGGTCCAGGGCCGCACGACCCACACGAACGTGGACGGGGTGTTCGCCGCGGGCGACCTCGTCGACCACACCTACCGCCAGGCGATCACCGCCGCCGGCTCGGGCTGCTCCGCCGCGATCGACGCGGAGCGCTGGCTCGCCGAGCACGGTGAGTCGGAGGCCGCGGTCACCGCCGAGCACGTCGGCGGCGGCTACGGCGAACCCGTCTCCACCAGCTGAACCCCCACGCCCAAGAGGAGAACATCAAGATGGCAGGCTCCACCGTGGTCACGTCCGCGCAGACCTTCACCGAGGACGTGCTGACCAGCGAGAAGCCAGTTCTGGTCGACTTCTGGGCGACCTGGTGCGGTCCGTGCAAGATGGTCGCCCCGGTCCTGGAGGAGATCGCCGCCGAGCACTCCGAGAAGATCACCGTGGCGAAGCTCGACATCGACGCCAACCCGTCGATCGCCCGCGACTACCAGATCATGTCCGTGCCCACCATGATCCTGTTCCAGGGTGGCCGGCCGGTGAAGCAGATCGTGGGCGCCAAGCCGAAGGCCGCGCTGCTCAACGACCTGGCCGACGTGCTCTGAGGCACCCTGTTCGAGTGACCCGTCCCCCTTCCCCCGAAGAGGGACGGGTCACTCGTTCGTGGAGCAACAACCACACGTAGTAGCCCCGCGAGTGGGCAGCGGTGGAGCAAGGCACAATAAGGCGTCAAGTTCCGCGTCGACGGCTCGTCGGCGCCTAGTTGAGCGAGGGGTGCATGCCGCTACTCCGCCGCGGGGATTTCGGACCGGACGTCGCCGAGGTCAGGGCCACGCTGACCAAGCTCGGCCTGTTGTCCGATCCGCAGCCGTCGCAGGTGTTCGACCTCCCGGTCGAGCACGCCGTGCGAGCGTTCCAGCAGCAGCGGGGTCTCATCACCGACGGCATCGTCGGCCCGGCCACCTACCGCGCGCTGCGCGACGCGACCTACCGCCTCGGTGACCGCCCGCTCGCGTACCTGATGGCGCAGCCGGTGACCGGCGACGACGTGTTCGCCCTCCAGGAACGGCTGCTGGAGCTGGGCTACGACGCGGGTCGCCCGAACGGCGAGTTCGGCCAGCAGACCGAGCAGGCCCTGAAGAACTTCCAGCGCGACTACGGCCTCATCTCCGACGGCATGTGCGGGCCGGACACCGTGCGCGCGCTGCGCCAGCTCCAGCCCAAGGTGCGCGGCGGCCGGCCGGTGTTCCTGCGCGAGCAGGAGCACGTCCGGCGGGCCGGGCCGCGGCTGTCGGGCAAGCGCATCATCATCGACCCGGGCCACGGCGGCGAGGACCGCGGTGTCGTGGTCGACGGCGTGTCCGAGGCGGACCTGGTGCTGGACCTGGCCAGGCTGCTGGAGGGCAAGATGGCCGCCACCGGCATGGAGGCCCTGCTCACGCGGGGTCCGCGCAACAACCCGGACGAGGGCGAGCGGGCCCGGTTCGCCAACGAGGCGGGCGCCGACCTCATCCTGTCCCTGCACGTCGACGCCAACCGCTCGCCCCTGGCGTCCGGCGTGGCGACCTTCCACTTCGGCACCACCACCGGCGCGGGCACCACGTCCACCGTCGGCGAGGCGCTGGCCGGGTTCATCCAGCGCGAGATCGTGGCCCGGACCGGCCTGCCGGACTGCGGCACGCACCCCAAGACGTGGGACATGCTGCGGATGACCCGCTGCACGGCGGTCCGCATCGAGGTCGGCTACCTGACCAACGCGGGCGACCGGCAGCGGCTGGCGAACCCGTCGTTCCGGGACGTGGTGGCCGAGGGCATCCTGGTCGCGGTGAAACGGCTGTACCTGCTGGGCAAGGACGACCAGCCCACGGGCACGTTCACCCTGGACGACCTGGTGCGGCACGAGGTGGCGTTCGGCCAGGCGCGCTGAGGCCCTCCCGGCTCGCCCGGGTGGGCGAGCCGGGCCCGCACGACCCTGACGGGGGCGTCCGGGCCTCCAGGGCCGTTCGGACGTCCCCGGCCTGCCTCCCGACCCCCGCGGGCCCTTCCCAGCCCGCCCTTCCCGGCCCTGAGAGCCGCTACGCGGCGCTCACCAGCCGCTGAGGGTGTCGAGGACCCGGCCCACCGCGTCCTCGTCGTCCGCCCGGTTCTGGGCCCTCAGGTCCAGCATGAGGTCGGTCAGCTCGTCGGCCAGGCGCTCGGCCGGGACGCCCCGGCCCTGCCAGTCCTCCAGCATCCGCTGGATCCGCTGGAAGTCGCGCCGCCCCTCGACCTCCGCGAGCACTTCGCGCTGGATCTCCGCCCCGGTGTCCACGGAAGTCGATCTTATTGAGGACGCGGCGGCGCGAAGTCCGCCAGGTGGGTCACGCACCGGCCTCCCAGGGCGTGGTCGACAGCACGCGCCCGGTCTCCAGCAGCGACTTCAGGTTGGACAGCACTGCGGGCCAGCCGCCCGACACCGCCTCCAGCTCCGCCTGGTCGGCCAGGTCGGTGTGCTCGACCGTGAGCCGCACGGTGGCGCCGTGCCGCTCGATGGTGAACGCGACGGTGGAGGCCCTCGGGTCGCCCTCCGCCTCGCCCCACGTGAGCACCAGCCGGTGGGGCGGGTCGGCCTCGACCACCTCGCCGACGCCGTCGTCCACGCCCGAGCCGTCGGCGCGGCGGTGGGCCCACCTCGCGCCCGGCGCCCACTCGGCGGCGGTGTTGCGGTGCCCCCAGTACTCCGCCGAGACGTCGGCGTCGGTCAGCGCCTCCCAGACCGCCTCCGGCGTGCTCTCGATGTAGGTCACGTACACGAAACTCGGTTTCACGCTCGCCTCCGCGCGTCGCTTCACGTCGCCGAGCAGCCGCAGCCGGGGCCGCTCGAACCGGTCGATCCACCGCTCCTGCACCTCGTGCAGGGGCACCGGGTTGAGGTAGTGCAACTTCTCCCGCCCGCGCCGCACGGTGCTGACGAGGTTCGCGGCCTCCAGCACGGCCAGGTGCTGGGTGACCGACTGCCTGGCCATCCCGAGCCGGGAGCACAGCTCACCCAGCGTCTGCCCGTTCTCCTCGCGCAGGCGGTCGAGCAGGTGGCGGCGGGTCTCGTCGGCCAGGGCTTTGAAGACCTTGTCCACGACGGCAGGTTATGCAGGTAAATACCTGCATGTCAACGCGCGGAAGGGGAACCGCAGGTGGAACCGGGTTCGTCAGGCGGGGCGGAAGCTCGGTTCGGCGGTCGACACCGTCACGGAGCCGAGTAGCCGCTCCAGCGCCGCCTCGACGTCTTCCTTCCACGAGGACGCGCTGCGCAGCTCCAGCCGCAGCCGCGGCCAGCGGGGGTGGGGCCGCACGGTCTTGAAGCCCACCTGGAGCAGGAAGTCGGCGGGCGTCACGCAGCTCGGGCCGTCGTCGGGCCGGTTGTCGCCGAACGCCTCGATCGCCTTCACGCCGCGCCGGGTCAGGTCCTTGGCCACGTTCTGCACCAGCACCCGGCCGAGGCCGCCGCCGCGGAACTCGGGCAGCACCTCCAGGCCGGTCATCAGCACCGCGTCGGGGCTGGCGGGGGAGGTGGGGAAGGCGAGCGAGCGGGGCACGGCCGCGGGGGGTGCGTAGAACACCGAGCCGGCGGGAATCCCGTCGCAGTAGATGATCCGACCGCACGAGCCCCACTCGAGCAGGACGCTGGAGACCCAGGCCTCTTTCTCGAACTCGGTGTCGCCGAACTCCTCGGCCTGCTCCTTCAGGTGGGGCGCCAGCTCCCAGAACACGCAGGTCCGGCTGTGCTTGGACAGGTGCTCCAGGTTGTCCAAGGTGACGCCCACGACCCGACGCGACACCCCGACCTCCAGCCCCTGAAGCACAACCCCTCATGAGGATATGTGGATGTGACCCCGGCCGGGAAGGCAGATGCCCCGAACGGGACGGCCGTTACACTCGGGCGGGAACATACCCGCCGGTAAATCCACCCAACGGAGTTCCCCGTGAACCTACCCGGACAGCCCCCGAAGCAGGGTGCCAGAAGCCTCGACCCCCATCTGCGCCGGTACGCGGCACGGACGGCGGGCATGACGGCATCGGAGATCCGGGCGCTGTTCGCGGTGGCGAGCCGGCCAGAGGTGGTGTCCCTGGCGGGGGGGATGCCCCACCTGGCAGCGCTCCCGCTCGACTCGCTGAGCGCCGAGATCGGCGACCTGATCGCCACCGACGGCCTCGTCGCCCTCCAGTACGGCAGCGCGCACGGCGTGCCCGAGCTGCGCGAGCAGATCTGCGACGTCATGGCGCTGGAGGGCATCAACGCCCACCCGGACGACGTCGTGGTCACCGTGGGCTCCCAGATGGGCCTGGACATGGTCACCCGGATCTTCTGCGACCCGGGTGACGTGGTGCTGGCCGAGGGCCCGTCGTATGTGGGCGCGCTCGGCTCCTTCGCCGCCTACCAGGCCCAGGTCGTGCACGTGGCCATGGACGCGGACGGCCTGGTGCCGGAGAACCTGCGCGAGGCCGTCGCGGCGGTCGAGCGGACCGGTCGGCGCGTCAAGTTCCTCTACACGATCCCGAACTTCCACAACCCCGCCGGCGTGACGCTCGCCGTCCAGCGCCGGGCGGAGATTCTGGAGATCTGCCGCTCGCACGGCATCCTGGTGGTCGAGGACAACCCGTACGGCCTGCTCGGCTTCGACGGCACCACCTACCCGGCGCTGCGGTCGACCGACCCGGACAACGTGGTCTACCTCGGCTCGTTCTCCAAGACCTTCGCCGCCGGCCTGCGGGTCGGCTGGGTGCTCGCGCCGCACGCCGTGCGCGAGAAGCTGGTGCTCGCGGCCGAGTCGGCCACGCTGTGCCCGCCCACGCTCAACCAGATGATCGTGTCGCGGTACCTGGCCACGCACGACTGGAAGGGCCAGATCAAGACCTACCGCGAGGCCTACCGGGAGCGGCGCGACGCGGCCATCTCCGCGTTGGAGCAGCACATGCCGGTTGGTTCCACGTGGAACAAGCCCACGGGCGGGTTCTACGTGTGGGTCACCGTGCCCGAGGGCATCGACACCAAGGCCATGCTGCCGCGGGCCGTCACCCAACGCGTCGCGTACGCGTCGGGCACCGGCTTCTACGCCGACGGCCTGGGCAGCCGCCAGCTCCGCATCTCGTACTGCTACCCGACCCCCGAGCGCATCCGCGAGGGCGTCCGGCGGCTGGCGAACGTCATCAAGGACGAGATGGAGCTGCGCGAGACGTTCGGCCCGACCGTGGGCCGGGCCGTCCAGGGTCCCCAGACCCCTTCGCCCGACACCGCCTGATCAGGAGAAGAGACGTTGTCCAACCGCTGGGTCGCAGTGCTGTCCGGTGGCCTTTCGCACGAGCGGGAGGTGTCCCTGCGGTCCGGTCGCAGGCTCTCCGCGGCCCTGCGCTCGGTCGGCCTGGTCGTGGAGGAGTGGGACGCCGACGCGCAGTTGCTCACCCGGTTGCAGGAGCACCGGCCGGACGCCGTGGTCGTGGCGCTGCACGGCGGCGAGGGCGAGAACGGGTCGGTGCAGACGATCCTGGAGCTGGTCGGCGTGCCGTTCGTCGGCACGGACTCGCGCGCGTGCCGACGGGCGTGGGACAAGCCGACCGCCAAGGGCGAGCTGGCCCGCGCGGGCCTCGCCACGCCGGAGTGGGCCGTGCTGCCGCACGCGACGTTCCGGGAGCTGGGCGCGCAGCCCGTGCTGGACGCGATGGTCGACCGGCTCGGGCTGCCGCTGATGCTCAAGCCCGACCAGGGCGGGTCCGCGCTGGGCGCCCGGGTGGTGCGGGACGCCGCCGAGCTGCCCGCCGCGATGGTCGGTTGCCTCGCCTACGGCGACACGGTGCTGGCCGAGCGGTACGTGGAGGGCGTCGAGGTGGCCGTCGCGGTGGTGGACGGCCCGGACGGGCCCTACGCCCTGCCGCCGGTGGAGATCGTGCCGGAGAGCGGCGTCTACGACTACACCGCCCGGTACACGGCGGGCCTGACCGACTTCCACGCGCCGGCGCGGCTGGACGAGAAGACCGCCCAGGCGGTGGGGGAGCTGGCGGTGTCGGCGCACCGGCTGCTGGGTCTGCGCGACGTGTCGCGGACGGACGCGGTCGTGGCCCCGGACGGCACCGTCCACTTCCTGGAGGTGAACGTCTCGCCCGGCCTGACCGAAACCTCGCTGCTGCCGATGGCGGTGGAGGCCGCGGGCAAGTCGCTCGGCGAGATCTACGCCGGTCTGGTGGAGCGCGCGGTGACGCGCTGACGGTCCCGGAATGACGATTGCGGCCCGTGTCCGAATGGACGGCCCGTGTCCATTCG
>NZ_JBHWIE010000130.1:0-19498 GCF_042732085.1 Actinosynnema sp. NPDC059797 | reverse complement strand
CCGTTTCCGATGTGTTGACTTCCACACAGCCGGTCTGTAACTCTTCGAGCGCACTGCGCAAAAAATCGACAAGCGGGCGGAACTTATCGACAACCGCGAATTCCGCCTGCTTGCGGCCACCCCTGCACCGCCCGACGAGAAGGGCCGGCACCGATGTCACCGACGACACGTGCTCGTTCACGCCTAGCCGCGGCACTGCTCGCACTGCCCCTGACCGCGTTGACCCTGGTCTCCCCCGCCACCGCCCTGGGCGCCCCCTCCGCCGCCCTGGCGAGCGACGGCGACCGGAACACCTACTGGCAGGCCGACTCCCTCCCCGCCTCGGTCGGCCTCGACCTCGGCGCGCCGACCAGGATCGACCAGGTCCGGCTGTCGGTGCCCGAGCACTGGGCCGAGCGGCGGCAGACCTTCAGCATCCGGACCAGCCTGGACGGCGAGGGCCTGTCCACGCTCGTGCCGTCCGGCACCCACACCTTCAGCCGGGCCGGCGGCAACCGGGTGACGTTCGACGTCGACCCGACCCTGGTCCGCTTCGTGCAGGTCGAGGTGACCGGCAGCGGCGACGGCGACCGCGCCCGGCTGGCCGAGGTCGAGGTCCGCCGGGTGGTCGACGCCCGAGCCGTGCTGCCCGCCACCTACACCGCGAGCAGCCACAGCGACGTCTACCAGGCGGCCAACGCGGGCGACGGCGACCAGGCCACCTACTGGGAGAGCGCGAACAACGCGTTCCCGCAGTGGTTGCGGGCCGACCTCGGCGCGGCCCTCAAGGTCGACCGCGTGGTGCTGAAGCTGCCCACCGCGAACTGGGGCGCGCGCACGCAGACGCTGGCCGTGCAGCACAGCTCGAACGGCAGCGCGTTCAGCGACCTCGTGCCCTCGGCCCAGTACGCCTTCACCCCGGCCGCGAACAACGCGGTGACCATCCAGTTCACCGCGACCACCACGCGGTACCTGCGGCTGCTGATCACCGGCAACACCGGCTGGCCCGCCGGGCAGGTCTCCGAGTTCGAGGTGCACGGCGCCTCCGGCGGCGACACCCGGGCGCCCACCGCGCCGACGGACCTGGCCTTCACCACGCCGCAGTCCGGCCAGGTCAGGCTGACCTGGTCCGCGTCGAGCGACGACACCGGCGTCACCGCCTACGACGTCTACGCCAACGGCCAACTGCGCACCAGCGTCCCCGGCACCGTGCTCTCCCACACCGACACCCAGCCGGACGGCCTCGCGGTCACCTACCACGTCGTGGCCAGGGACGCGGCGGGCAACCAGTCCCCGCCCAGCGGCAGCGTGACCCGGCCCGGTTCGGGCGGCGGCCGGGACCTTGCGGCCGGCAAGCCGGTCACGGCCGGCTCACACACGCACACCTTCGTCGCCGCCAACGCCAACGACGGCGACGTGACCACCTATTGGGAGGGCGCGACCTACCCGAACACCCTCACCGCGCAGCTCGGCGCCAACGCCGACCTCAGCTCGGTGGTGGTCAAGCTGAACCCGTCGCCCGCGTGGGGCCCGCGCACCCAGAACATCGAGGTGCAGGGCCGCGAGCAGGGCGCCACCGGCTTCACCGGCCTGGTCCCCGCCCGCGACTACGCGTTCAACCCCGCCTCGGGCAACACGGTGACCATCCCGCTGTCCGGGCGCGTCGCGGACGTGCGGCTGCGCATCACCGCCAACAGCGGCGCGCCCGGCGGCCAGGTCGCGGAGCTCCAGGTGTTCGGCGTGGCCGCGCCCAACCCGGACCTGACCGTCACCGGCACCTCGTTCACCCCGGCGAGCCCGGTGGAGGGCGACCCGGTCACGCTGTCGGCCACCGTGCGCAACGCGGGCACGGCGGCGTCCGCGGCCACCGACGTGACGTTCTTCCTCGGCGACCGGTCCGCCGGCACCGCCCAGGTGGGCGCGCTGGCGGCGGGCGCGTCCGCGACCGTCACCGCGAACGTCGGCGCGCGCGTCGCAGGCTCCTACGAGTACACCGCGAAGGTCGACGAGGCGAAGAAGGTCGTCGAGCAGGACGAGGCCAACAACGCCCGCGTGCACCCCTCCCCGCTGGTGATCACCCCGGTGCCCAGCTCGGACCTCGTCGGCACGGTCACCTGGTCGCCCGGCAACCCGTCGAACGGCCAGGACGTCACCTTCACCGCGGTGATCCGCAACGAGGGCAGCTCCGCCTCGGCCGGCGGCGCGCACGGCGTCACGCTCACCCTGCTCAACGCCTCCGGCGGCGTGGTGCGCACGCTGACCGGCAGCCACACCGGAGTGCTCCAGCCCGGCCAGTCGAGTCCGCCGATCGGCCTGGGCACCTGGACCGCCGCCAACGGCAACCACACCGTGCGGGCCCAGGTCGCGGTCGACGCCAACGAGATCCCGTCGCGGCAGGGCAACAACCTGTCCACCCAGCCGCTGTTCGTCGGCCGCGGCGCGAACGTGCCCTGGCAGCACGTCGAGGCCGAGGACGGCGTGGTCGCGGGCGGCGCGCAGAAGATCGGGCCCAACCGCGTCATCGGCGACCTCGCGGGCGAGGCGTCCGGCCGCCGCGCGGTCACGCTGAACAGCACCGGCGCGTCCGTCGAGTTCACCACCGGCGTGGCGACCAACACCCTGGTCACCCGCTTCTCCATCCCCGACGCGCCGGGCGGCGGCGGCATCGACGCCACGCTGAACGTCTACGTCAACGGCACGTTCCACAAGGCGCTCCAGCTGACCTCGCGCCACACCTGGCTCTACGGCAACGAGGCCAGTCCCGGCAACTCCCCGAGCGCCGGCGGGCCCCGGCACATCTACGACGAGGCCAACGTGGTGCTCGACGGCACGTTCCCGGCGGGCACGCGGATCAAGCTCCAGAAGGACGCCGCGAACACCACCAACTACGCCGTCGACTTCGTCAACTTCGAGCACGCCGTGGCGCGGGGCAACCCCGACCCGGCGCGGTACGTCACGCCCACCGGCTTCGGCCACCAGGACGTGCAGAACGCGCTCGACCGGTTCCGCATGGACACCAGCGGCACCCTGCTCGGCGTCTACCTGCCGGCGGGCACCTACACCACCGCGCAGAAGTTCCAGGTGTACGGCAAGCCGGTGCGGGTGATCGGCGCGGGCCCGTGGTTCACCAGGTTCGTCGTGCCGACCACGCAGGAGAACACCGACGCGGGCTTCCGCGCCGAGTCCTCGGTCAACGGCTCGACGTTCAGCGGGTTCTCGTTCTTCGGCAACTACGTGACGCGGATCGACGGGCCCGGCAAGGTGTTCGACTTCGCCAACGTCGCCGACATCACCATCGACGACGTCTGGGCCGAGCACGTGGTGTGCCTCTACTGGGGCGCGAACACCGACCGCATGACCATCGAGGACTCGCGCATCCGCAACACGTTCGCCGACGGCGTCAACATGACCAACGGCAGCACCGACAACCGCGTGCGGAACATCGAGGCGCGCTCGACCGGCGACGACAGCTTCGCGCTGTTCTCCGCCATCGACGCGGGCGGCGCGGACGAGAAGGACAACGTCTACGAGAACCTGACGTCCCTGACGCCGTGGCGGGCGGCGGGCCTGGCGGTGTACGGCGGCTACCTCAACACCTTCCGCAACATCCACGTCGCCGACACGCTCACCTACTCGGGTGTCACGATCAGCTCGCTGGACTTCGGCTACCCGATGAACGGCTTCGGGCCCGAGCCGACCACGTTCAGCGGGATCACCCTGGTCCGCACCGGCGGCCACTTCTGGGGCGCGCAGACGTTCCCGGGCATCTGGATGTTCTCGGCGTCCAAGCCGTTCCGGGGCATCCGGGTCACCGACGTGGACATCGTCGACCCGACCTACAGCGGCATCATGTTCCAGACCAACTACGTGGGCGGGCAGCCGCAGAACCCGGTCCAGGACACCGTGCTGACCGACGTCTCGATCTCCGGGGCGCGGCTCAGCGGTGACGCGTTCCAGGCCAAGTCCGGCATCGGCGTCTGGGTCAACGAGCTGCCGGAGGCGGGCCAGGGGCCGGCGGTCGGCTCGGCGACGTTCCACGACCTGCGGTTGAGCGGCAACAACGAGGACGTCCGCAACCGCACGACCACCTTCACCCTCACCATCAACCCGTGAGCGCGACGACCGCGCCCCCGGTGGCCCGGGCCGCCGGGGGCGCGGTCGCCCTCACCCGTGCAGGCCCAGTTCGACGCTCAGCCGCTCCCACTCTGGCACCTGCTCGGGCCGCAGCACGAAGCCGTAGTACGCGTCGTCGTCCCGCTCCCACCGGACGTAGCGGAGGTCGTGCCGCAGCACCCACCGCGAGAAGTCCTCGATCACGTCCGGGACGTAGGGCGGCGCGTCCTCGCTCCACGCGTACGGCTCGGTCACGCCGTGGGCCTCGGCGAGCGCGGCGGCCTGCGCCACGGCCTCCTGCCCGTCCTTCCAGTCCACGACGAAGGCGAGCCACCAGTCCTCCGGCTCGTCGGGGTGCTGCAACGCCTCGATCAGCGCCTGCCAGCGCGCGACGTGCGTGTCACCCTCCTCCTCGACCTGCAGCGCGAACCCGGCGAGGAATGCCTCCCAGCGCGAGGACCGCCACGGTTCGGGCAGCGGGTCGGCGAGCAGCTCGACCAGGGGCCGGTAGGCCGCCACCGGCGGTGGTGGCGGTGGCGGTGGGGGTGGCGGCGCGGGCGGTGTGGGCGGCCGGCGTCGGAACCAGGAGCGCAGATCCACCCGCGCATCATCC
Organism: Actinosynnema sp. NPDC059797; assembly: GCF_042732085.1. Taxonomy (NCBI): domain Bacteria; kingdom Bacillati; phylum Actinomycetota; class Actinomycetes; order Pseudonocardiales; family Pseudonocardiaceae; genus Actinosynnema; species Actinosynnema sp. NPDC059797. The sequence continues at coordinate 14,793 of NZ_JBHWIE010000130.1, read as the reverse complement.
CCGACGAGGCCGCACGACCCCCGTGGCGGCACGGCCTCGGAGATCCACCTCGCTATTCCAGTGCTAGAATACCGGCGTGGACCTGACCCCGGCGGAGCTGACCGTCCTCGGCCTGCTCATCGAGCGGCCCGGCCACGGCTACGACATCGAGCGCGTGGTCGAGGAGCGCGGCATCCGGCAGTGGGCCGACCTCGGTTTCTCGTCGATCTACTACCTGCTCAACAAGTTGCAGGCCAAGGGCTGCGTCGAGTCCGAGCCCGGACCGTCGAGCCGGAGCAGGCGGGTCTACTCGGCCACGGAGCGGGGGCGGCGGGCGGCCGTCGAAGCCGCGGTCGCCGCCATCGGCGACCCCGCACCGCTGCGCCCGCCGCTGCTGGTCGGGCTGGCGAACCTGCCGCTGCTGACCGGGGAGCAGGTCGCGGCGGCGTTCGACGAGCGCCGCCGGCGGCTCGACGAGCGCATCCGGGCCGTCGAGGCCGCCAGGCGGGCGCAGGGGCCGCTGCCGCCGTTCGTGGACTCGATCTTCACCTACTCGTTGAGCCTCCTGGGGGCGGAAAGGCAGTGGCTCGACGAGTCGGGCCCGGCAGGTGCGCGTCGTGACGCAGAAGGTTGACCTCAAGAAGGAGCTGGACTGCTACCGGGCCCGGCACGGCGTGTTCCGCGTCGTCGAGGTGCCGCCGCTGCGGTACCTGGCGGTGGACGGCCGCGGCGACCCGAACACCGGTCCGGAGTACGCCGCCGCGCTCGCCGCGCTCTACCCCGCCGCCTACAAGCTCAAGTTCGCCAGCAAGCGGGAACTCGGCCGGGACTACGTCGTCATGCCGCTGGAGGGCCTGTGGTGGGCGGACGACATGGAGGCGTTCACGTCGCGGCGCGACAAGAGCCGGTGGAGCTGGACGCTCATGATCCTGGTGCCCGACTGGGTGCCGCCGGACCTGGTCGCGGCGGCGACGGAGGAGGCCGGCGCGACCGACCTGGTCGACCTCCGGCCGCTCGACGAGGGCACCTGCGTCCAGACCCTGCACCTCGGCCCCTACGACGACGAGGCCGAGGTCCTCGACCGGATGCACCACGAGTTCATCCCCGGGCACGGCCTGCGCATGACCGGCAGGCACCACGAGATCTACCTCGGCGACCCCCGCCGGGTCGCGCCCGACAAGCTGCGCACGATCCTCCGGCAGCCCGTCGCGGTCGAGGGCTGAACGGCCCCCGGCGGGGTTCGCCGGGGGCCGTCCTCACACCGGGGACCGGGTCAGCCGGAGACCTTGCCCACGCCGGCGCCGCCCTGCACGACCGACTTCACGGTGCTCGCCGAGTCCAGCGAGTAGGAGTACGGGATCGACTTGACGCTGCCGCCCTGGTCGCCCGAACCCGAGTTCACGAAGTGGTTGTTGCGCGCCACCAGGTTGGCGGGGTCGGAGCTGCCCTCGCCGCGGTGGAACGGGTCCTCGGTGTTCTCGAAGTAGTTGCCCTCGACGAGGACGCCCGCCTCCTGCGTCGAGGCGACGCCGTAGGACGTCACCCCGCCGTAGTAGTTGTTGTAGACGTGCACGGGGTTGCCGAAGCGGACCCGCGGGTGGCGCTGGTTGGTGCCGTCGAACCAGTTGTGGTGGTAGCTGACCCGCAGCTTGCCGCGGTCCTCGCCACCGTTGTCGTCGCTGTGGCCCAGCAGCATGGACTTGTCGTGGCTGCTGATCTTGTTCCACGAGATCGTCACGCAGTCGGACGCGCGCTTGACGTCGATCGCGCCGTCGTAGCCGTTGGACAGGCTGTTGTGGTCGATCCAGACGCGCGTCGAGTACTGGACGTTGATCGCGTCGTCCTTCCAGTTCCTGAAGTTCAGGTTCCGGATGATGACGTTGTTGGCCTCCGACACGTTGAGGCCGTGGCCGACGATGGCGGCGCCCGAGCCCACGCCGATGATCGTCTTGTTGGACGCGACCTTCGCCATGCTGGACAGGGTGATGGTGCCGGAGACCCGGATCACCTGCGCGCTGCCGGACTTGGCCGCGTTGATGAACGCGGTCGCGTCGCTGCCGACGTTCACCGTCGCGCCACCGCTGCCTCCGGTGGTGCCGCCGCACTGCGTGGCCCAACCCTCCAGGTTGAACGACGCGGCGTTGGCCGAGGGCGCCACCATCACGGCGGTGGCGACGAGGGCCGTGGCCGCGAGCAGCGCACGGGATGTCTTGCGGGACATTCGGTTTCCTCCATACGACTGTGGATGAAAAGGGAACCGGCGGCGGTCGTTCTGGCGGCGGAGGTCTGGCGGCGGAGGTCTGGCGGCGGTCGCGGTCGGCTACACCGTGCTCACCACCTCTCGATCGTGTGGTCGCGGATGTGCTCGACGTCGAACTCGTCGCCCAGGCCGGGTGAGGTCGACAGGGTGACGAAGCCGTCGTCGTCGAGCGGGTCGGCGATCGCGAGCCGGTGGGGCGGCACGCGGTCGAAGTCGTGCAGCGGGTGCAGCAGGCCGCGCTCGTACCAGCGGCCGTTGTCGGTGCCGCCGAGCACGGCCAGGCTGGCGGAGCCGTCGCCGTGGATCTCGCAGTCCATGTTGAACGCCTCGGCCAGGTGCAGCGCCTTGAGCGTCGGCGAGATGCCGCCCACGTCGGTGGGCCCGGCGCGCAGGATGTCGCACGCGCCGGAGGTCACCCACTCGGCGCGGCTGAGGTGCTTGCCCCACGCCACCTCGGGACCGATGACCGGGATGGACAGCTGCTCCGACAGCCACCGGTAGGAGCTGATCGAGGCCTCCTCCATCGGCTCCTCGAACCAGTAGTAGTCCAGCCGCTCCAGGGCGCGGCCCAGCTCCAGCGCCTCGGTGCGCGAGTACCAGTGGTTGGCGTCGAGCATGAGCGCCACGGTCGGGCCGACGGCCTCGCGCACGGCCTCGCACGCGGCGATGTCGGCCCGCACGTTCGGCGCGCCGGGCACCGGCGGCATCCACGTGTGCAGCTTGATCGCCCGGTACCCGCGCTCGACGAGCTGCTTGGCGAACTCGGCGTAGTCGCCGGGGGTGGACAGGCCGCCGGGGATCTCGTCGCCGCACATGGTGCTGGCGTAGGCGGGCACGCGGGAGCGGGCGCCGCCGATGAGCTTCCACACCGGCAGCTCCGCCCGCTTGCCCACCAGGTCCCACAGCGCGGTGTCGACGTAGCCGAGGGCGCGGTCGGTGAACCGGCCGTGGGAGCCGCGCTGCTTGCGGGCCATCTTGCGCCACAGCAGCTCGCGGTCCCACGGGTCGGCGCCGATCAGCACCGGCTTGACGATCGACTCCAGCACGGCGGGCCGCAGCTGGTCGGGGTGCGCCTGCACGCGGCCCACGACGCCGTCGGAGTCGGTGATCTCCAGCACGGCCTCGCGAACCTCGTGCTCGGCGCTCGGGTGCCGGTGCCCGTGCGGGTCCACCGCCGTCCACGCGGTGGTCGTGAACACCGACACCTCGACGCGCTCGATCAATTCCGGTCCTCCCACTCCTTCTGGGCGGCGGTCAGCTTCTCGGCGATGCCGTTGAGGAAGTCCTGCGCGGACAGCTCGCCCAGCAGCACCTTCTGGTACAGCGGCTCGCTGTCCGCCTTGGTGATCGACGAGTACTGCGGCAGGTACACCGGGGCGGGCACGAGGATCGTGGCCGGGTCCTCCAGGACGCCGAGCGCCATCTTCACGTGGGCGCTCTCGTCGATCCACGCCGCGCTGCGCACGTCGGTGTTCGCCGGGATCTGGCCGACCTTCTCGTTCCAGTAGCTGTTGGACTCCGCGGAGGTCAGGAACTCGGCGAACTTCCACGCCGCGTCCTGGTTCTCGCTGTTGTTGAACACCGCGAAACCGTCGGTCGGGTTCGGCACGACGGTCCGCTTGCCGCTGGGGCCGACCGGCAGCGGGATCGCGGCGACCTTGTCGCCGAGAGCCTTGCTCACGTCGCTGTAGGAGCCCAGGTTGTGGTGCATCATGGCGACCGAGCCGCCGGTGAACTGGGCGATCATCTGGGTGAAGCTGTTGTTGATGTCGGCCTCGGGCGTGGCCTTCTTGTAGAGGTCGGCGATCTTGCCGACCAGCTCGGCGTTGGCGCTGTCGCCCAGCGTGCTCCGGCCGCCCTCGAAGAAGCTGTCCACGCCGGAGTACGCGTACGCCTCGGTGATCAGCTGGAACACGGAGCCGGCGCCGCCGCGGATGGTGTAGCCGTACTTGTTCGCGCCCGCGTCGGTGAGCTTCGTGGCGGCCGTGATGAACTCGTCCCAGGTCTTCGGCGGCTCCAGGCCCGCGTCCTTGAACCAGTCGGTGCGGTACCAGATGATGTCCAGGTTGGCCGACGACGGGACGATGTACAGCTTGCCGTCCGGCGCGGTCTGGCGGACGGTCTCCACCAGCGAGGGCAGCAGCTTGTCCTTCAGCGGACCGCCGTTGATGCGGTCGTCGAGCGGCGCCAGGGCCCCCTGGCCGATCAGGTGCGCGAGGTACGAGGTGGTCACGCCGCCCACGTCGGGCGTCTCGCCGCCGGCGATGGCGGTGTCGTACTTCTGCTGCACCGACGCGCTGGGGATGCCGACGTACTCGACCTTGATGTCCGGGTTCGCGGACTCGAAGCGCGAGATCAGCTCCTTGTAGATCGGCTCGCGGGCGGGCCCTCCGTTGTTGTCCCAGAACGTGATGGTGACCTTGCCGTCACCTCCCGAGTCCCCGGACCCGCAGGCGGTCAGCGCCAGCGCGGCGGCGGCCACGGCGACCAGCAGTTTCCTCATGATGCTCCTATCCCTTGACAGCCCCGGCGCTGAGCCCCTGCACCAGGAACCGCTGCACGACGGCGAAAACCAGGACCACCGGAACGGCCGCGACCACGCCGCCGGCGGCGAGCGCACCGAAGTCGGTGTTGAACTCACCCAACGTGTAGCTCAGGCCGACCGGCAGGGTGAACTTGTCCTGCCTGGTCGCGAACATCAGCGCGAACAGGAAGTTGTTCCAGGCGCCGATGAACGCGAACGACCCGACCGCCACGAGGGCGGGTTTGAGCTGCGGCAGGACGACGGCGAAGAACGCGCGCAGGCGCGAGCAGCCGTCCACCATCGCCGCCTCTTCGAGCTCCACGGAGATGTTGCGGATGAAGCCGGCCATCAGGATCAGCGACAGCGGCAGCTGGAACGCCACCTCCGCGATGACCAGGCCGGTGATGCTGTTGAGCAGCCCGAGGCCCTTGAAGATCACGAACAGCGGGATCAGCATCATCGCGCCGGGGATGAACTGGCTGCACAGCATGGCCAGCAGGAAGACCTTCTGGCCGCGGAACTTGAACCGCGCCAGCGCGTACCCGCCCATCACCGACAGCAGCGTCACGAACACGAGCACCCCGAGGCCCATGACCACGCTGTTGTAGAAGAACACGCCGAACCCGATGTCGTTCCACACCGTGTCGAAGTGCTCGAACGAGATCGGCCACGGCACGAGCTGCGTCGAGCCGGTCGGCCGCACCGCGAACACCAGCATCCAGTAGAACGGGACGAGGGTGAACAGCAGGTAGAGCGCCAGCGGCAGGTGGATCATCCACCGCTTGCCGGGCTCCTCGGCCACGGGTCGCGAGCGCCGCTTGACCGGCGGCCTGCGATGCGTGGTGTCGACGACCTCCCGCACCAGGGTGTCGGTCTTGCCCAGGGTCTCGGTCATGCACGGCTCCCGAACTTCGACACGCGCAGGTACAGGATCGAGAAGAACAGCAGGATGAGGAACCCGGCGACGGTGAGCGCCGAGCCGTACCCGAAGTTGTGCGAGTCGACGGCCTGCCGCGCCACGTACAGCGGCAGGGTGGTGGTCTGGTTGGCGGGTCCGCCGCCGGTCAGGGTGTAGATGAGGTCCACGTTGTTGAACTCCCACACCGCCCGCAGCAGGGTGGACAGGATGATCGCGTCCTTGAGGTGCGGCAGGGTGACGCTGGTGAAGCGCCGCCACCGGTTCGCGCCGTCCACCGACGCCGCCTCGTAGAGGTCCTTGGGGATGCTCTGGAGGTCGGCGAGCAGCAGGATCGCGAAGAACGGCACGCCGCGCCACAGCTCGGTCACCACCAGGGCGTCGAACACGGTGTCCGGGTTGCCGAGCACCGAGGTGCCCGGCGAGCCGATGCCCCACTCCGAGAGCACCTGGAAGATGCCGGTGGACGGGTTGAGCAGCAGGATCCAGATGCCCGTGGTGAGCACGCCCGAGACCGCCCACGGGGAGAACACCAGCGCCCGCGCGACGCCCCGGCCGACGAACGTCTCGTTCACGATCAGCGCGAGGACCAGGCCGAGCAGGAGTTGGAGCCCGACCTCGACGAACACCCACTTGGCGCTGAACGCGAGGCTCTGCCAGAACAGCGGGTCGTCGAACAGCATCTGCTTGAAGTTGTCCAGCCCGGCGAAGCCGTTCTTCCAGGGCTGGGTCACGTTGTAGCGCTGGAGGCTGTAGTAGACGACGCTGCCGATCGGGTAGACCAGGAAGACCGCCATGAGCAGCAGCGTCGGTGCGATGAGCGCGTAGGGCGCCCACGTGCGAGTCCTCATGCGGGGATCCAGTCGCCGAGGTACGCGCGGACGGTGTGCTGCCCGGCCTGCTCGGCGGTGAGCTGCGGCCGGTCCGCGCCCGTGCCCGCGCCCGGACCGGAGTTGCGGTACTCCGCGAACCGGGCCTCGCGCCACGGGAAGCCGGACATGTCGGTCCACGGCGCGGCCTTGATCGCGGCGGGCAGCCTGGTGTCGCGGATGACGACGGAGCCGACGGCGTCCGGGTCGCCACCGGGGTGCCACGGGCGGCCCAGGTAGTAGGAGCCGGCGGGGGCGTCGCTGGTGATGGTCGAGTTCACGATGAGGAAGCCGCGGGGGTTGTCGCGACGGGTGCTGGCGGCGGTGACGTACCCGGCGGGCTCGCCGTCGCGGTGCAGGGCGTGGATCTTGACCTGGTCGAACACGGCGGTGGCGCGGCCGAAGACGAAGTCGACGTCGCCGACGATCTCGCCGCCCCGGTAGTACTGGCGGGCGCGGGTGCCCGCGGACCTGGTGTCGGCGTACAGGGTGTCCTGGTGGCCGAGGAAGCGGACGCGGTCGTAGTACTGCCGGTCGCCGGTGGCCTTGACCGCGACCGCCTGGGTGGCGGTGATCCCCGGGTGCGCGGCGCGGTCGAAGGAGTTGCTGAAGGTCAGGTCGCGCGCGGTGAAGCCGTCGGCCTCGATGGTGGCCGTGGCCGAGCCCGTGGTGCCGTAGGTGGTGCCGTCGGGCTTGGTGGTGCCGCTGGCGTTGTCGTAGTCGATGACGACGTCGCGGGCGGTGCCGGTGGAGCCCTTGAGGGTGAGGTCCCGCTTGGTGGCGGGGACCTTGATCACCTCGCGGTAGACGCCCTTGCCGATGGTGATGGTGGTGCCGGGGGGCGCGGCGTCGATCGCGGCCTGCACGGTGTCGAAGTCGGTGCCCTTGGCGACGTGGTAGCGCTCGCGCTGGAGCGCACCCGCCTTGAGGTTCTTGACCCGGTGCGCGGGCTCCAGGCCCCGGTTCAGCGTGGGCGTCCACCCGGCGTCACCGGACAGCGCCGCGGTCGGGTTGGCCGCGTTGAAGGCGTCGAGCACGTCGACCGGCCGGCCGTCGACGAGGGTGCCGGTCTCGGTGATGGCCGTGCCGCCCCAGTTGTGGATGAGGTCTTCGACGGAGCCGCCGTTGCCGAGCTTGACGTAGTTGTTCTCCACGTGGAGCGCGGACCGCACGCCCACGCCCCAGGCGTAGACGAACGTGGGTCCGGGCTCGTACAGGTTGTTGTAGACGTGGACCTGGCCGAAGCGCACGCGCGGCAGGCGCTCCTCGACGTTGCGGAACACGTTGTGGTGCACGGTGACGCGCAGCTTGCCCGGGTCGGTGGTCGAGGTGTTCGACGAGCCGATGAGCATCGTCTTGCCGTGGTCCTCGAACAGGTTGTACGACGCGGTGACCAGGTCGGTGCCGCTGGTCATGTCCAGCGAGCCGTCGTGCTGCTGGTACGGGCGGCCGAAGTAGGTCGGCGCGGCGCTGTCCGGGTGCGGCTGGTCGGTGAAGGTGTTGTGGTCGACCCACACGTTCGTGGCGCGCTGGAGGGACACCGCGTCGTAGGCGGAGTTCCAGTTGCCCTCCGCGCCGTCGGTCGGGTCCCACTGCGGGAAGCAGTCCCGGGTGTCGCGGAAGGTGAGGTTGCGGATGATCACGTTGCTCGCGTTGTGCACGCGCAGGCTGGCGCCCGTGATGCCCGCGCCGCGCCCGTCTCCGACGATCGTGGTGTCGCTCCCCACGGGGAGGCCGATCGCCGCCAGTTGCCGCTGCGCGGACGCGGCGCGGGCATCTTCCAGCGGGCCGCTGGGTTCGCTGTCGCGCCCCCAGACGGCCGGGTCGTATGCCGCCAAATAGGCGGGCAGCGTGTATCCGCCGGTCGCGTAAGAAGAGCAGTCCTGGCGGAGGTCGATGACGCCGCGGACTTTGATCAGGCGTGGCGCGGGGGCCGCCAGCGCGGCGCGCAATTCCGCGGCCGTGCGCACCACGTGCTCGGTCGTCGCTTTCGACCCACCGGTGGTCCCGGTGCCGCTCGACGCCCAGCCGTCGCCGGGCTCCAAAACCTGTCTGCCCAGGTCATGACCTGCTTGCGCGGGTGCGGCGACCAGCGCGCCCAGGGCGCACGCGAGCACGAGCGCAGAACCGATAATCCGCATGTCGAGGGGCCTTCCCCGGCGAGTTCGTTCATATCCGTGAACGCTTTCCAGAAGTGCGAACAGAGTATTACGAAAATGTTCGGCGCACGTCAACGACGCAATCCGGTTCGACGGGCGTTCGACGGACTGTTTCGACGAATCGTCGAAATCGAGTCGAATTCGACGGGCCCGGGACGTCCGGGGAGGTCAGGCGGCCGGCGCGAACGCCGCGATCCGGCCGGCCAGCTCGCGGGCGCGGGCGTCGCCGCGGTACCGCCCGGCCAGCCTCCCGACGGGGCGCAGCTGGTCCGCCACCCTGGTCGACTCGACCTCGCCCGCGAGCGCCAGCGCGCGCTCGCCGGTCTCGGCGGCGCGCTCGAAGTCGTTGTCCACCAGGTGGTTCGCGGTGAGCGCGATGAGGCTCAGCGCGCGGCTGCGGTCCATGCCCTCCGGGTAGGCGGCCACCGCGGAGGTCAGCGCGGGGATGGCCGACGCGGCGTGGGCCGGGTCGACCGTGCGGGCCAACCCGGTGTGCACCAGGCCGTTGATCGCGCCCAGGTCCGTCTCGTCGAAGAAGCGCGCCCAGCCGGGCACGGCGGTCGCGGTGGTCGCGGCGAACGCCTCGTGCGCCTGCCCGAGCCGCCGCAGCGCCTCGGCGCGCTCGCCCCGGCAGGCCAGCGCCCACGCCTGGTTCGCCCGCAGGATCGCGGTGGCGTGCGAGGACCCGGCCCGGCGCGCGGACACCAGGCCGCGGCCGAAGCAGCTCAACGCCTCCCCCACCGCGCCGCGGTGCAGGCGCAGCCGGCCCACCCGGTAGTGGATGTTGGCGACCAGGTCCTCGTGGCCCGCCTCGGCGGCCAGCCGCTCCGCCTGGCCCCAGTGGCGCAGCGCGGCCCGGTCCAGCCCGGTGTCGAAGCACGCCCACGCGGCCAGGTTGTGCACGTCGGCCAGCGCCACCAGCAGCCTGCGGCGCACCGCGTCGGTCGCCGCGGCGGCGCACAGCCGCCCGCTCCACGCGGCCACGACGATCGCCGCGTCCCGGCACGCGCCGCCGCCCTGGCGGTAGTCCACCTCGCGCAGCCTCCGGGTCTCCTCCTCCACCTCCACGACGTCGGCGACGCCGATCCGCGCCGGCACGTGTCCGCGATCCGCCATGGCACACCTCGCGAGTCGGGTCGGGGAGCCCGGGGCGGGCCACCGGTGGACGGCTCCAGGGTTACCCGGGCGCGCACCCCCGGTACGCCGCCGTCCGCCGGTACCACCCGCAGGCACCCGCGCGGGCACCCCAATGGCCCCGTGCGCCGGGGGTCGCGCCCACCGCACACTGGGGTCCGCGACGACCCGTGCCGGGAGGCTCACGTGACACCGCCGACCCCCGTGACGCCACCGGGCGCCGCCCACCGCCCGACCCCGCCGCGGTGGTAGGCGGGGCGACGGCGGCGGTGGAGCGGCTCGTCGCCCGGTGGGCCGCCGCCGACGCCGCGGGCGCGGGCCGCCTGTTCGCCGACCGGGTGCGCTGGTGGGCGGCGCCGGTGCCGGGCGCGCCGTGGCCGACCGTGGTGCGCTCGCCGCGCGAGGTCGAGGCGTTCTTCCTGGCGTTCCTCGGCGCGTTCGAGCCGACCCGCGTGACCACCGGGCTCCTGGTCGCCGCGGGCCCGGACGCCGTGCTGACCGGGCGCCTGCACGCGCGGGTGCACGTGAGCGGCGCGGCGCGGGCCTTCCACTTCGCCCTCGCGGTGTCCGTCCGGGGCGGCCTGATCAGCGACTTCCGCTGGTACGCCGACACGTTGGAGCTGGCCCGCGCCCTCGGCACGGCCGGTGTTCCGCCGGTATCACCGGATTGGCCGCACGGATCGGTGCCAGGATGACGATCGCGACCGATCGTCGACGAGAGGTGCCGCCGTGCCGGATGAACCCCGACCGATCAGCGACCTCCTGCCGGAGCTGCGCCGCGGGCGCGGGTTGACCCAGCACGACCTGGCGTCACGGCTCCACGCGGCGTCCGGCAACGCGAGCGTCACCCGCGAGGAGGTGTCCCGGTGGGAGCGCGGCAAGCGCATCCCGGGCCCGTACTGGCGGGCCTGGCTCGGTCGGGTGCTCGACACGCCGGCGCGCGAGCTGGAGCGCGCGGCGGCGGTCGCCCGGTGGACCCGCAGACGGCGGTGACGACCCGCGACGAGCTGTTGGCGGCCGCGGCCGCGGTGTTCGAGCGCGACGGGTACGTGCGGGCGACCGTCGACGACGTGTGCCTCCGCGCCGGTGTCACCAAAGGCGCGCTGTACGGCCACTTCAGCTCGAAGAAGGCGCTCGCGGTGGCGTTGGTGGAGCAGCACGCCCGGGAGTGGGCGCGGGCGCGCGAACGGCTCCAGCGCGTCCACCGCAGCCCGTTGCAGGTGCTGGTGGACCTCGGCTACGCGGCGGACGACCCGGTGGTGCGGCGGCTGGTGTTCCAGTCGCCGGTGTCGGGGGAGGTGGCCGAGCGGCAGCTCGCGCGGTGGCGGTCGACCGCGCACGACCTGCTGCGCGGCGCGGCGGCGCGCGGCGAGCTGCGCGAGGACGGCGACCTGTCGTCGTTGGCGGAGGGCCTGGTGGCCGAGCTGGTGGGCGCGCACCTGCTGGGGATGGCGGTGGACGCGGCTGACGCGGTGGCCCTGGGCCTGGCGCGGGTCTGGCGCTCCTGGCTGCCCGCCGTGGTGCGGCCGGAGGTGTGGGCGGGGTTGCGGGTCGATCCACCTCGTTGACCTCGAGTACCCACCTGACTACTCTGTGTCATCAGGACTCGACGCCGTGGAGGACCCGCGTGAACGATCCGACCAGGGGAGCCCGCACCAGGGCCGCCCTGGTCGCCGCGAGCATCGAGCTGTTCGACCGCCACGGCTACGAGGCCACGTCGCTGGAGGCCGTCTGCCGGCGCGTCTCGGTGACGAAGGGCGCGCTGTACCGGCACTTCCCGTCCAAGCAGGCGCTCGCGGTCGCCGTGGTCGAGGAGTACTTCCGCCGCTGGCACGACGTGCGCGCCGAGCTGGAGGACGGCGGCGCCGGGCCGCTGCGCACGCTGGTCGCCCTGGTCGAGCGGATGGGCCTGCTGGTGCACGAGGACCGGACCGTGCGGGTCGGCGTGCGGCTGCTCTACACCAGCGAGCTGTTCGACCTGGTGGCGGGCGTGCACCTCGCCTGCCTCACGGCCGTGGTGCGCGACCTGCTCCACCGCGCCGCGGCGGCGGGCGAGGTCGTGGCGGAGGCGGACGTGCGCGAGGAGGCCGAGGCGTTCACCTCGGCCGTGGTCGGGGCGCACGTGGTCTCGGTGCCCTCCGCGCGGACGGACCGGCCGGCCTCGATGCGGGGTCGAAGTAGCGGCGGGTGGGCCGTGCCGGCGGCGCGGCCCCAGTGGGCCCCGGCCGCCGGTCGGGCGGACCCGGCGGCGGCGCGGTCCGGGTGACCGGCGGGCGGCCCTAACCGCGCGCGGCCCGCCACTCCCCCACCACGTGCTCCACGTCGAACGGCATCAGGTTCAGCGGCGGACCCGACCGGGGCTTGCGGATCGCGTCCTCGATCTTCGCGTTGATCTCCGCCAGGACCCGCCGCACCTCGGCCTCCGACGAGGCCCGCCCGGCCGCCTCCCGCGCCGCCGCAGCCTCCTTGCGCAGCAGCAGCGTGGGCGGCAGGGCGGTGCCCTCCTCGCGGCGCAGCTTCTCCTTCACCCACCACAGCTCGTCGTGCGGCCCCTGGAGGCCCTCCAGCGGCTTGCCCGCGCCCGGCAGGTCGTCGAACTCGCCGCGCTCCTGCGCCTCGCGGATCTGCCGCTCGATCCAGCTCTCGAAGCCCACACCGGCGGGTTTGCGCTCCGTCATGCTCCCACCCCCTGCCCCCAGGCTACCGGGAGCGGGGGCTCACACCTCGGGCGCGGACAGCAGCTCGCGCACCTCGATCGGCTGGCCGAGCGGCACGCCGTTCGGGCCGGGCGCGGCGGACGCCTTCGCCGCGATCTCCAGCGCGCGCTCCGGCGTGGTGTCGACCAGCCAGTAGCCCGCCACCAGGTCCTTGGACTCCGCGAACGGCCCGTCGGTGACGACGGGCTCGCCGGAGCCGGTGTGGACGACCCGCTTGGCCAGCTCGGGACCCGACAGGCCCTGCGCGTCGACCAGCTCGCCGGTGCCCGCCAGCGCCGCGCCGAAGTCCTGCTGGAACCTGATGTGCGCCGCGACGTCCTCGGGCGCCCACTGGTCCATCGGGGTGTCGCAGGTGGCGGTGGGGCCGTAGTTCATCAGCAGCAGGAACTTCGCCATGTCGGGCTCCTCGGTGCGGTGCGCGTCCAGCTCGACGCTCTCACCCCTGGGACGGAGCCGGTCGCGGGTTCTCTACACGACCCTGCTGTGACCCGTGTCACTCCGCAGTCGTCCGGGCGGCCACGCCGGGGATCCGCTCGGCGAGGAAGTCGGAGCGCGTGAAGATCGGGGCGGCGGCGGTGGTCCACACCCGGCGCCGCACCTCCTCGGCCACGCCCACCTCGCCGGTCCGCTTGTCGGTGTAAGGCGCCGGACCGGTCACGACCTCCGGATAGACCACCGTGCCGCGCTTGAAGCGCGGGTCGTAGTCGTTCCAGTTGACCCCGTGCTCCGACCACAGCATGTCCTGCAGCTCCCCCGAGGACCTGCCGTGCAGCCGCGCGTGGTCGAAGTGGGCCTGCGCCGCCATGGAGATGCTGTTGCGGGTGGCGTCCTGCTGCCGCCACACCAGGTAGTCCACCACCTCCGCCGGGTCGGGGATGGTGAACGCGCGGGAGTCGAAGAACGCCAACCGCCCCGGCCGCAGCTCGTTGAACCTCGCCGTGAACAGGGACGCGGACACGCTGACGACCTTCTGGAGGTTGCCGTCGAACCACGCCTCGGTCCGCGGGGTGTCGAAGTCGGTGAGGACGAGGCTGATCTCGTCGGACTGGGCGTAGGCGAGCTTGGCGCCGGAGACCTGCTCGCACAGGAAGCGGGCGGCGGTGGCCATGTCGTCCAGCAGGCCCTCGTCGTACGGGCGGGCCAGGTCCCGGGTGTAGGTGTGGAACGCCTTCCCGTCGAGCCGGATCACGGTGTAGGTGCGGCGGGGCAGGTGATGGCGCGCCCGGTGCTCGTAGGACGACTTCATGCGGTCGCCCAGCGGATCCCTGGAAGGCATGCCGCCATCCTCCCAAGGCCGCGCCACCGCTTTTCCGCGCGCGAGGGGGTGCCGGCCGAGGTGGCCGGCACCTCCTGCGCGGTTCAGCCCAGCGCGCAGGTCGGCGCGGGGTTCCAGCCGGTCGGGTCACCGGTATGCCCCCTGTCCCCCGGCTACCGGGCGCAGGGGCGGTCGCGGACCGCGCCGACGGGGAGGGCCGCCGCTTCGACGGCGGTGAAGTCACGGTCCTGCAGGGCGCACAGCCGGCGCACCTCCCCGGCCGGGTCCAGCGGCAGCGAGCGGAAGTCGCGCAGCACCACCCACTCGTCCTGGCCGCCGAAGGAGACGTGGTGCAGCCGGTCGCCCACCACGCGGTAGTGGCCGCTCTTCGTGCCGTCGTGGTCGAACTGGCCGACCAGCCGGGCGTCGCGCCACAGCTGAACGCCGTTCACCGCCCCCACCACCAGGGTGTCGTCGCGGAAGCCCACGGGTTCGACCCCGCCACCGGGGAACGACCACGACCTCGTGCCGCGCGCCACGTCCCAGACCTCCACCTCGCCGGCCGACGTGGTCACGGCCAGGCGGGCGCCCGCCTGGTCGAACACCGCCGTCGACGGGCCCGCCGCGGGCACCCGGCCCACCCGGCGGCCGTCGCGGGCGTCGCGCAGCTCGACGCCAGCCGCGTTCCGCACGGCCACCTGCCCCGGGTGGCCCGGGCGAACGTAGAGCTGGTCCTGCACCGACGGGGCCGGCACCTCGAACGACGAGGTCGGCGCGCCGTCCAGGGGGACGACGGTCACCCGACTCCCGTGCAGCGCGGCCACCGCCCGGTCGGACAGCGGGACGAGCGACCGGTGCTCCGCCGGCAGCGCCAGGACGCGGGCCGCCCGCGGGTCGGACACCTCGGCCACCGGGTGCACGTGCAGCCCGCCCGGTGAGGCGACCAGGACCCGGCGGCCGTCCGGGGTGAACCCCTCCCT
>NZ_JBHWIE010000129.1:0-19503 GCF_042732085.1 Actinosynnema sp. NPDC059797 | reverse complement strand
GGGACTCGGGGTGCACCCGTCCCACGGCGGGCTCAGGAGCGGTCGTCGGTGCGGAACCGGGCGCGCAGCGCCTTCTTGTCCACCTTGCCGATGCCGATGTAGGGCAGCGCGTCGACGACTTCGAGCCGTTCCGGGAGCTTGTAGCGGGCCAGGCCCTGGTCCGCCAGGTAGGTGCGCAGGTCGTCCAGGTCCGGGCCGGGGTGCTCGCGGGGCACGACGAACAGGCAGGTCACCTCGCCGAGCTTGGGGTGGGGCGCGGCGACCGCGGCCGCGGCGAGCACGTCGGGGTGCTCGGCGGCCAGCAGGTCCAGCTCGGCCGCGGCGATCTTCTCGCCGCCCCGGTTGATGACGTCGCGGACGCGGCCCTCGACGACGAGCGAGCCCGACGGCGTCTCCCGGACCAGGTCGCCGGTGCGGTAGAAGCCGTCGTGGGTGAAGCAGGTGGAGTCGGCCGCCGGGTCGGCGTAGTACCCCGCCACCGTGTAGGGCCCCCTGGTCAGCAACTCGCCCACCTCGCCGGGGCGCACCTGCTTCCCGTCGCCGCCCACGATGCGGATCTCGTCGGCGGGCGAGACGGGGCGGCCCTGGGTGTCGAACACGACGTCGTCGGGGTCGTCCAGCGCGGTGTAGCAGAGCAGGCCCTCGCTCATGCCGTAGCACTGCTGGACCCGGGCGCCCAGCACCTTCGGGACGTCCTCCACCTGGCCGCGCCGCGGGCGGGCGCCGCCGACCTGGACGACCGAGAGGCTGGAGATGTCGCGGGACGTGCCCGTGGCGGCCCAGCGCTCGACCAGGGCCGGCACCAGCGTGGTGTGGGTGACCCGTTCGCGCTCGACCAGCTCGAAGGCGGGCCCCGGCTCGGGGGACGTGCCGAGCACGACCCGGCCGCCTCGGGCCAGGGTGCCCAGGACACCGGGGCAGCCGAGCACGAAGCCGTGCGTCACCGGCATCACGGCCAGGTAGACCGTGTCCTGGTCCACGCCGGCGACGTCCGGGGTGCACGTGAGCTGGTACGCGTAGGCCTGCTGGAGCCTGGGGATGATCTTCGGGCGACCGGTGGTGCCGCTGGACAGCAGGCACACGGCCACGTCCTCCGCCGTGGCGGTCGGGCCGGAGAGGCCGGGTTCGGGCGCGCACAGCTCGACCAGGTCGACCACGTCGTCGGCGCCGGTCGACAGGATGGTGCGGACCCCCAGCTCCCGGGCCAGGCCGAGGTGGTCGAACCGGGCGTACCGGTCGGGCACCGCGATGGCGACCGGGTTCGCCACCCGCACCAGGTGCTCCAGCTCCGCGCGGCGCAGCGAGACGGGGGTGAGGATCGGGGGCGCGCCCAGGCGGGACAGGGCGAGGGTCAGCACGACCAGCTCGACGTCGTTGGGGAGCTGGACGATCACGCGGTCGCCCCGCTGGACCCCCCGTGCGGCCAGCTTCGCGGCGGCGGCGACGACGGCGTCGTGCAGCTGGGCGTGCGTCAGCCGGCGCTCCCCGGACACCAGGGCCTCGTCCTGCACCCCGGGGTGCAGGACCAACTCGTCCACCCTCCGGTCACCCCACAGGCCGCTGCGGGCGTACTCGGTGGCACGCCCGACCGGCACCCGGGCCACCGGGAACGACCGGCTGATGCGGTCGCTCAGCTCGCCGAGCGTGAAGTCGTGGACGTCCCAGAGGTCGACCGCGACGCCGTACCGCTTGGCCAGCCGGTTCTGGAGCTCCACGGTTTCCGTCGAGTCCAGCGCCAGGTGGGCCCGCAGCCGCGCGTCCCGGGTCATCTCCGATTCCGAAACACCGAGTTCCGCCAACAGCGCCCGCAGTTGCTCCATGATTCCGACGATAGGACCGCCCGGGTGCCCGGTGAATCTCATCCATGGTCGTAGAACCGACCCTGTCCAACGGACAGTGGTCCATCCCCGTGGTCCGTTACAGGATCGGGAAGTCGGCAGCGCAGCGGCAAACCGTTGGGGAAGTGGTTCACACGATGTCCGCAGACCGCTATCTCGTTCCTTATCCCAAACGCGGCAGCATCCTCGGCGAAGCGGAGGCCGCCGCTGTTTCGGCGACCCTGGCGTCGGGCCGGCCGCTGTCCGCGGGGACCTGCCGCGAGGCGTTCGAAGAACGTTTCCGGGAACTGACCGGAGTTCGGCACGCGATGTCGGTGACCAGCGGCACGGTGGCCCTCCAACTCGCCATCAGCCTGCTGGACCTGCAACCGGGTGACGAGGTGATCGCAACACCGCAGACGTACAAGGCGACTGTGCAACCCCTGCTGGAATCCCCCGTGCGGGTGCGCTTCTGCGACGTCGACCCGGCGACGCTCAACGCGGACCCGGCGTCCGTCGAAGCGCTGGTCACGCCGCGCACCAGGGCGATCCTGCTGGTGCACTACGGCGGGCTGCCCGCCGACATGGAAGCGATCATGCGGATCGCCCGGAAGCACGACGTGCTGGTGGTCGAGGACTGCGCGCACGCGCTGGGCTCCTCCTACTACGGCCGGAGCCCGGGTGCGCTGGCCGACATCGGCTGCTTCAGCTTCCACTCGAGCAAGAACATCACCACCCTGGGCGAGGGCGGGATGGTGACCGTCCAGCGGGACGACTGGGCCCGGCGGCTGGACCTGATCCGCTCCAACGAGTCCGACAGCGTGTACGTGCGGCGCATGGGCGCGCGGGAGGTGCCGCGGCCGTGGATGCTGCACCCGGGCCTGGCGCACAGCCACGACTGCGCCCGAATACGCCACCCCGGGACGAACGCGGTGATGTCCGAGCCGAGCGCGGCCGTCGGCATCGTGCAGCTGGACCGGCTGGACCAGCTGGTGGCCCGTCGGCGGGCGATCGCGGCGCGGATCGACGAGGTGCTGGCGCGCTACCCGTTCGTGCGCACGGTGCCGGAACCGGACGGGGTGCTGAACTCCTACCACCTCTACACGTTCTTCGTCGACCCCGCGGCGGGCGTGACGCGGGACGACCTGGTCGACCGGCTGGAGCGGCAGGGCGTGGAGATGCGGCTGCGCTACTTCCCGCTGCACCTGCTGCCGGAGTGGCGGGCCCGCGGCATGAGGCCGGGTGAGTGCCCGGTGGCCGAGCGGGTGTGGGCGCACGAGCAGGTGAACCTGCCGTGCCAACCGGTGCTGACCGACCGCGAGGTTTCCGACCTGGTGCACGCCCTGGACGCGGTGCTGTCCGGGGTGGACACCCAGATCCGGGCGCTGGCCCGCGCGTAGGGAGGGAAGACGGCGTGGAGAACTACGACATCGTGGTGGTCGGAGGCGGGCCGATCGGCCTGGCGACCGGTTGGCGCGCCGCCGCGCGCGGTCTCCGGGCCGTGGTGCTGGACCGCCACGGCTTCTTCAACGAGCGGGGCGGCAGCAGCGGCGCGGAGCGGCACTGGCGGCTCCAGTACACGCAGGAGGACCTGTTCCGGTTGACGCTGGCCGCCCGCCCGCTGTGGCGGGAGCTGGAGTCGCAGGCCGAGCGCACGCTGATCCACCACATAGGCAGCCTCTGGTTCGGCGACGTCGACGTGGACACCAACGAGGGCCGGATCGGCGACACCGCCCGGGTGATGGACAAGCTGGACGTCGGCTACGAGTGGCTGGGCGCGTCCGACATCGAGCGGCGGTTCGGGTTCGCCGCGCTGCCCGGCCACTACGAGGGCTTCCTCCAGCCCGACGGCGGCACGATCGACGTGAAGGGCACGATCGGCGCGCTGTACGGCCTGGGCACCCAGGCGGGCTGCGCCTACCGCGACGGGGAACGGGTCCTCGCCGTCGAACCGGACGCCGACGGCGTGACGGTGCGCGGCGAGCGGGCGACCTACCGGGCGTCGAAGGTCGTGCTGGCCGCGGGTGGGAGCACCAACGACCTGCTCGCGCCGCTGGGCGTGGAGCTGGACATCAAGCTGTACGAGATGCCGCTGGTGACCATGCGCCGCCGCGCGGAGCAGGTCGACTTCCCGTTCTGGTTCGTGTTCCAGCAGCCGACCGAAGAGGACACCAACCTGTTCTACGGCTTCGGCCGCAACCCGTGGACGTCCAACGGCCTGCTGCGGGTGGGCTCGGTGTTCGAGGTGAACCCGCTGGACCGCGCCGACGACGCCACCGGGCGGCCCGACCCGCGGCACGTCCGGCGGGTCGGCGAGTGGATCGCGCGGCACGTGCCCTCGCTCGACCCGACGCCCGCCTACACGTCCGCCTGCCTGGCCGCGCTGCCCGGCGACCTGGAGCGCCAGTTCCACCTGGGCACCGTCGAGCACCTGGTGCCGCACGGCGAGAACCTGGTCGTCTACAGCTCGGGGTGGGGCTTCAAGTTCGTGCCGCTGCTCGGGCGCATCTGCGTCGACCTCGCCGTCGACGGGCGCACCCCCTACGACATCACCCGCCTGTCCCCGTCCGCGCTCCGAAAGGTCCGGCCGTGACCGACCGCATCAGCACCCACTCCGGGGACATCGCCGTGGTCGGCATGTCCGGCCGCTTCCCCGGGGCCGCATCCGTCGACGAGTACTGGCGCAACCTGCGCTCCGGCGTCGTGTCCATCACCGAGATGTCCGACGAGGACCTGCTCGCCGAGGGCGTGCCCGCCGAGGTGTTCCGCCGGCCCGAGTACGTGCGCGCGGCGGCCGTGCTGGACGGCGTCGACCAGTTCGACGCGGCGTTCTTCAACCTGTCCGCGCGCGAGGCGGCGCTGCTCGACCCCCAGCAGCGGCTGTTCCTGGAGGCGGCGTGGCACGCGCTGGAGGACGCCGGGCGCGGCCCCGGCACCGACTCCGACGTCGGCGTGTTCGCGGGTGCGGGCATGTCGGCGTACCTGATGTCGAACCTGCTGGGCGGCCACCGGGTGGTGACCAGCCCCACCATGTTCGAGCTGCAGATCCACAACGACAAGGACTACCTGGCGAGCCGGACCGCGTTCCTGCTCGGCCTCAACGGGCCGGCGGTGACCGTGCAGACGGCGTGCTCCAGCTCGCTGGTCGCGGTGCACCAGGCGGCGCGGGCGCTGCACGCGGGCGACTGCGGCACCGCGATCGCGGGCGGTGTGTGCGTGCGGGTGCCCCACCGGGTCGGCTACCTGTTCGAGAAGGGGCTGATCTACTCGCCGGACGGCGTGTGCCGCCCGTTCGACGCCGACGCGCAGGGCACCGTGTTCGGCAACGGCGTCGGCGTCGTCGTGCTGCGCAGGCTGGAGGACGCGATCGCCGACGGCGACGTCGTGCACGCGGTGATCCGGTCGACGGCGGTGAACAACGACGGTTCGGACAAGGTCGGCTACACCGCGCCCAGCGTCGCCGGGCAGGAGCGGCTGATCGCCCGCGCCCTGGACGCCGCCGGCGTGGACGCCCGCACCATCACCGCGATGGAGGCGCACGGCACCGGCACCCAGGTGGGTGACCCGATCGAGATCACCGCGCTGACCCGGGCGATGGCCCGGCACACCGGTGACACCGGGTTCTGCGCGCTGGGCTCGGTGAAGGCCAACATCGGCCACCTGGAGTCGGCGGCGGGCATCGCGAGCCTGATCAAGGCCGTGCTCCAGCTCCGGCACCGCGAACTCACCCCGGACCCGCACTTCCGCAAGCCCAACCCGCGCATCGACTTCGGCAGCACCCCGTTCTACGTCAACACCGAGCAGGCCGCTTGGCCGAACGGCGCCCACCCGCGCCGGATCGGGGTCAGCTCGTTCGGCATCGGCGGCACGAACGCGCACGCGATCCTGGAGGAGGCTCCCCCGGTGGCGCCTGCGGCCGAGCCGGACCAGCCGGCCCGGCCGCAGGTGGTCGTGCTGTCGGCGAAGTCGCCGCGCGCGCTGGAGGAGGCCGGGGCTCGGCTCGCGGACTTCCTGGAGGCCGACCCCGCGAGCTTCGCCGCCGCCGCCGCGACGCTGCGGCACGGCCGGGGCGCCCTGCGGTTCCGGCGGGCGCTGGTCGCCGACGACCCCACGACCGCGGTGGACCTGCTGCGCGGCGGCGATCCGGCGCGCGTGATGGCTTCGGCCGCGCCGCTCGCGCCGCCGAAGCTGGTGTTCCTGTTCCCCGGCCAGGGCACCCAGTACCCCGGCATGGGCCGCGGGCTGTACGAGGCCGAACCGGTGTTCCGGTCCGCCGTGGACGAGTGCGCCGAGGTGCTCGCGCCGGTGCTGGGCTCGGACCTGCGCGAAGCGCTGTACGCGGAAGGCGACCCGGCCGCGGCGGAGCGGCTGGGGCAGACCGCGCTGGCGCAGCCGGCGCTGTTCGTGACCGAGTACGCGCTGGCCGTGCAGCTGGAGTCGTGGGGGGTCACCCCGGACCTGATGGTCGGGCACAGCCTGGGCGAGTTCGTGGCCGCGACCCTCGCGGGCGTGCTGGACCTGGCCGACGTGCTGCGGCTGGTCTCCACGCGCGGCAAGCTGATGCAGGACCTGCCGTCGGGCGGGATGCTGTCCGTGGCGGCGGGCGAGGACCGCGTGGTCGGGCTGCTGACGCCGGGCCTGTCGGTGGCCGCGGTGAACGCCCCCGACCTGTGCGTGGTGTCCGGGCCGCACGACGAGCTGGCCCGGCTGCGGGTCCGGCTGTCCGAGATCGACGTCGGCACCCGGCCGCTGCACACCTCGCACGCGTTCCACTCGGCGATGGTCGACCCGATCGTGCCGGGCTTCACCGCCGAGGTCGAGCGGGTCCGGCTGCGCCGCCCGCAGCTGGCGATCCGGTCGACGGTGACGACCGCCGCGCTGGGCGACGAGGCGACCGACCCCGCGTACTGGGGCGCCCACATGCGCCGGCCGGTGCGGTTCGGCGAGGCCGTGCGCACCGCCGTGGCCGAGCTGGGCGCGAGCGTGCTGCTGGAGGTCGGGCCGGGCAACACGCTGGGCACGCTGGCGCGGCAGGCCGTGGAGACCCGGGTGCCGGTGGTGGCCGCGATGCGGCGGCCGGACCAGGAGGCGTCCGACGTCGAGGTGCTGCTGGGCGCGCTGTCCGGGCTGTGGCTGGCGGGTGCGGAGGTCGACTGGTCCGCCTCGCAGCCCACCTCGGGTCGGGTGCGGCTGCCGGGCTACCCGTTCCAGCGCAGGCGGCACTGGATCGAGCCGCGCTCGACGCCGGGTTCCGAGCTGACCGTCGAGGTCGCCGAACCCGCCGGCGAGGAGGGCGACTCGCGGCCGGACCACCTGATGTCCGGCTACACCGCTCCGCGCAACGACCTGGAGACGGCGATCGCCGAGCTGTGGTCGGAGTTCTTCGGGATCAGCCCGATCGGCGTGCACGACAACTTCTTCGAGCTGGGTGGGCACTCGCTGCTGGCCACGCAGATCCTCAACCGGCTGCGGGCGAAGGTGGGGCGCACCGCGTCCCCGAGCCAGCTGCTGGCCCGGCCCACGGTCGCGGGCCTGGCCGAGCTGGTGGCCGGCGCACCGGTCGAAGAGGTCGTCGGCGACCTGCCGGAGCTGGCCCCGGAACCCGCGCGGCGGCACGAGCCGTTCCCGCTCAACGAGATGCAGCAGGCCCAGTGGATCGGCCGCATGGGCAGCTTCGACATGGGCGGCGTGGCACCGCACGTCTACCTGGAGTTCGACAGCGAGACGCTGGACTCGCGCCGGCTGGAGCGGGCGTGGCGCAAGGTGGTCCGGCGGCACGAGATGCTGCGGATCGTGGTGCTGCCCGACGGCAGGCAGCGGATCCTCGCCGAGGTCCCCGAGTACGTGTTCGCCGAGCTGGACCTGCGCGGCCTGGCCCCGGAGGAGGCCGCGGCGCGACTGGCCGAGGTGTCCGACCGGATGTCCACCGAGGTCCGGTCCGCCGACACCTGGCCGCTGTGGGAGGTCAGCATCTCCCGGTTGGACGACCGGACCATCCGCACCCACATCAGCTTCGACCTGCTGTGCGCGGACGTGGCGAGCTTCTTCTACCAGGTGCTGCCCGCGTGGCGGGACTTCTACGCCGACCCGGAGCTGTCCGCCGAGCCCGCCGAGGTGTCGTTCCGCGATTACGTGATGGCCGAGGAGGCGCTGCGGGAGACCGACCTGTACGAGCGGTCGTTGCGGTACTGGCAGCAGCGGGTCCGCGAGCTGCCGCCCGCGCCCGAGCTGCCGACGGTGGTGGCGCCGGGCGAGCTGACCCGGCCGACGTTCATCCGGCGGCACGGCGTGCTGCAGAGCGAGGTCTGGTCGGCGATCCGGGAGCGGGCCGGCGAGCACGGCGTGACGCCGTCGAGCGTGCTGCTCGCCGCTTACGCCGCGGCGATCGGCCGCTGGAGCCGCAGCCAGCACTTCACGCTGAACTTCACCGCGGTCAACCGGCTGCCGTTCCACCCCGCCGTGGACGCCATGGTCGGCGAGTTCGCCTCGTTCGAGCTGCTGGAGGTGGACCTGCGGTCGGTGCGGACGTTCGGCGAGCTGGTCAGCCAGGTGCAGGCGCAGAGCTGGGCCGACTTCGAGCACCGCTACGTCAGCGGCGTGCGCATCCTGCGCGAGCTGAACCGACTGCGCCGCGACACCACGGGCGGCGTGATGCCGATCGTGTTCACCAGCGCCCTGCCGACCGAGACCGACGCGGCGGCGAAGGAATCGCCCGTGGCGTGGCTGGGCGAGCAGGCCGGGTTCATCTCGCAGACCCCGCAGGTCAGCATCGACCACTTCGTGCTGGAGCTGAGCGGGCGCCTGGAGCTGGCCTGGCACGCGGTCGACGGCCTGTTCCCGGATGGCCTGATGGGCGACATCTTCGACGCCTACCACGAGCTGCTGGAGAGCCTGGCCGGGCCGGAGGGCTGGGAGGGCCCGCCGATCGCGACGCCGCCCGGTGCGCAGCTGGAGGCCCGGGAGCGCGCGAACGACACCGCCGGACCGCGGCCGGACGGGCTGCTGACCAGCCGGCTGCTGCGGGTCGGGGGCGACGCGCCCGCCGTGATCAGCCCCGACCGGGTGCTGGGCCACGCCGAGCTGGCCGGTCGCGCGGTGGAGCTGGCGCGCACGCTGACCGGGCGCGGGTTGGGCGCGGGCAAGGTGGTCGGCATCGGGCTGACCAAGAGCTGGCGGCAGATCGTCGCCGTGGTCGGCACGTCCGCCGCCGGGTGCGTGTACGTGCCCATCGACCCCGAGCTGCCGGAGCAGCGGCGGCAGTGGCTGATCGAGCACGCTGGGGTCGAGTGCGTGGTGGTCGGCGCCGGTGACGGCTACGCGTGGCCCGACTCGGTGGCCCTGGTCGAGGTGTCGGAGAGCCCGGAGTGGGCGCCGGCGGGCGACTGGGAGTGCCCCGCGTCGCCGGACGACGTGGCGTACGTGATCTACACGTCCGGGTCGACCGGCACGCCCAAGGGCGTGGCGATGTCGCACGCCGCCGCGCTGAACACCCTGGTGGACGTGGTGGAGCGGTTCGGCGTCACCTCCGCCGACAAGGTCCTGGGCCTGTCCTCGCTGAGCTTCGACCTGTCGGTGTTCGACGTGTTCGGGGTGCTCGGGGCCGGCGGTGCGCTGGTGCTGCCGGACGCCGCCGCCCGGCGCGACCCGGCGCACTGGGCGCACCTGGTGCGCACCCACGGCGTCACGGTGTGGAACTCGGTGCCGGCGCTGATGGAGATGCTGGTGACGCACCTGGAGGGCGAGCGGGGCGACTCGCCGCTGCGGGTGGCGCTGCTCAGCGGCGACTGGATCCCGGTGCGGCTGCCGGACCGGGCGCGGGCGGTGTGCCCCGGCCTGTCGGTGGTCAGCCTGGGCGGCGCGACCGAGGCCGCGGTGTGGTCGATCGCCTACCCGATCGACGAGGTGCCGCCGGAGTGGACGTCGATCCCCTACGGCTACCCGCTGCGCAACCAGTCGTTCCACGTGCTCAACGACCGCATGGAGCCGGCGCCGGTGTGGACGACGGGTCGGCTCTACATCGGCGGCGTCGGCCTGGCCACGTGCTACTGGAACGACGAGCAGCGCACCGCCGAGTCGTTCGTCACGCACCCGGTGACCGGCGAGCGGCTGTACCTGACCGGCGACCTGGGCCGCTACCTGCCCGACGGCTCGATCGAGTTCCTGGGCCGGGAGGACTTCCAGGTCAAGATCGGCGGGTTCCGGGTGGAGCTGGGAGAGGTCGAGCACGCCATCTCGCAGCACCCGGACGTGCAAGCCGTGGTCGCGGCGGCGGTGGGCGAGCGCACCCAGCAGCGCTTGGTGGCCTACGTGGTGCCCGCGCCCGGCGCGGACCCGGAGGCGCTCCCCCACGCGGTGCGCGCCCACCTGGCCGACGTGGTGCCGCACTACCTGGTGCCGGCGGACTTCGTGCTGCTGGACAGCTTCCCGCTGAGCGGCAACGGGAAGGTGGACAGGGCGGCGCTGCCCGCCCCGGACCGCGCCGGGCACGGCGGCGGTGACGAGCCGACGAGCGAGACCGCCGCGACGCTGCTCGCGCTGGCCCGGGAGATCCTGGGGGTGGAGACGGCGGGCGGCTCGGACAACTTCTTCGCGCTGGGCGGCGACTCCATCATGGGCATCCGGTTCGTCAGCCGGGCCGCGGCCGAGGGGCTGCGGATCGGCCCGCAGGACCTGTTCGAGAGCGAGCACTTCTTCGACCTGGCCCGGCGGCTGGACCTGGCGTCCGACCGGCAGCCGGAGGCGGCCTCCCTGCCGCTGACCCCGCACCAGGCCGAGCTGGCGGCGGGCGGCCACGTCACCCGGCTGGTGGTGACGCCCCCCGGGCCGCTCGACCCGGCGGTCGCGGAGCAGGCGATCCGGGACGTGGTGCGGCGGCACGACGCGCTGCGCCTGCGGTTGAGCGCCCTGCCGGACGGCGGCGCCGGCCAGTACGACGGCGGCGTGCCGGAGGACGGCCTGTTCACCGAGATCGACCTCGGCGGGCTGTCCACGGCCGCGATCGCCGACATCGTGGACGAGCTGGCCGCCGAGACCGACCCGTCGTCCGGTCCCGCGGTGAAGCTGGCGCTGCTGCACACCGACGACGGGGACCGGCTGGTGTTCCTGGTCGCGGCCGCGGCGGCCGACGACGTGTCCTGGGCGCTGCTGCGGGCGGACTTCGAGTACGCCTACCGGAGCATCGCCGAGCGCGGCTCGTCCGCTTGGGAGGGGCTGCCCGGCTCGTTCCTGGCGTGGACGGGCGACCACGCCGGGACCCGGGTGCCGGCCGGCGGCACCGTCGCGCTGGACGCGGAACTGGTGACGGAGCTGACCGCCGAGGAGACCCGGGCGCTGCGCGAGGCGGCGTACGACGCCTACGGCCTCGGGCTCGGGGAGGCGGTGACCGCCGCGCTGGCGATCGCGCTGCCCCGGTGGCCGGGTGTGGCGCTGACCGCCGAGCGGTCCGCCCGACCGCCCGCGCTGGAGCAGGCCATCGGCAGGTTCACCGAGGTCATCGCCGTCGACGTGGCGGGAGACGACCCGGCCGGGACCGTGCCGGCGGTGAAGGCGCGGTTGCGGCAGGGCAGCGCCCCGGGCGACGGGCCGCGGCTGCTGGTGCGCGAACTCGTCGACCGCGACTGGCCCGACCCGACCGGGCCGCACGGCGTCACCGCGCCGGCCGGCACGGTCGCCGAGGTCTCCGGCGTGGTGGTGGCGGGCGGCCTGCGGCTGACCTGGCGGCACGCCGGGGCGCCGGAGGTGGCGGCCGTCGCCGGGGCGTTCGGCGACGCCGTCCGGGCCGTCACCGCGCACTGCGCCGGCACCGGCACGACCCACTACGACCCGTCGGACTTCCCGCTCGCCGACATCGGCGCGGACGAGCTGGACGCCATCCTGTCGACGTTCGAGGAGCACCGGCCGTGAGCGCCAACCGCAACATCGAGGATGTCTACGAGCTGACCCCGATCCAGCAGGGCCTGCTGTTCGAGCAGATGGCGCGCGGCGACGCGGGCGTCTACATCGAGCAGATCGTGCTCACCTTCGAGGGCGCGCTGCGGCCGGAGGAGTTCCGCCGCGCCTGGCAGCGGGTCGTGGACCGGCACCCGATCCTGCGCACCTCGTTCCACTGGCGCAAGGAGGGCAACCCGATCCAGGTCGTGCACCGGCACGCGGAGATGCCGCTGGAGGTGCTCGACTGGCGGGACGTCCCGCAGGAGGAGCAGCAGGCGCGGCTGGACGAGTGGCTGGACCGTGAGCGGGTGGAGGGCTTCCCGCTCGACCGGGCGCCGCTGATGCGGATCACGGTGATCCACAGCGAGCCGTCGAAGTGGCTGTTCGCCTGGCGGCTGTCGCACCTGCTGATGGACGGCTGGTCGTTCGGCCTGGCGGTGAACGAGTTCATCGACGCCTACCGCGTCGAGTGCCTGGGCGAGGAGCCGCCCGACCGCCCGATGCGCCCCTACCGGGACTACGTGGCCTGGTGGGCGCAGCAGGACGGCCGGGACGCGGTCGAGTTCTGGCGCGAGGAGCTGGACGGGTTCACCCCGCCGGAGCCGCTGCGGCTGGGCGGCGTGGAGACCCGGCCGGGCGAGCCGACGCACGGGTTCGTGGGGCTGGACCTCAGCGACCTGGAGCCGGGCCTGCGCGAGCTGGCGCGGACCAACCAGCTCACCCTGAACACCATCGTGCAGGCCGCGTGGCTCATCGTGCTGGCCCACCACTACGGCACCAACGACGTGGTGTGCGGCTTCACCATGGCGCACCGGCCGGCGGAGCTGCCCGGCAGCGAGACCATCCTGGGCCCGCTGATCGCCACCATGCCGGTGCGCGAGCGGCTGGAGCCGACGCGGGCGGCGGTGCCGTGGCTGCGCGACCTCCAGGTGCACATCGCGGCGGTCCGGGAGAACACCACCGTGCCGCTGTTCGAGGTGCAGCGGGTGCTGAAGCTACCGCTGGACGTGCCGCTGCTGGAGAGCAGCGTGTCCTACGAGAACATGCCCGCGCCGGACTTCGCGCTGGCCGAGACCGGCATGAAGATGACCTCGCTGTACTACGACGGCAGGCCGCACTACCCGATCACGATGGTGATCATGCCGGGCGAGGGGATCCCGCTGCGGGTGATCTACGACCGCAACCGGTTCTCCGCCGAGGCCGCGCACCGGTTCTGCGACCAGCTGCGCGCGGTGATGACGAAGTTGGCCGAGTCACCGGAGCTGACCATCGGCGAGCTGTTCCCCGCGCCGGAGCGGGTCACGCCGCTGCCGGGCGCGGCGGAGCGGACCTCGGTGGCCGAGGGCGTGCCGCTGCACGAGACGTTCGCCGCGTGGGCCGCGCGGACGCCGGACGCGGAGGCCGTCGTGTTCGGCGACCGCCGGCTGACCTACCGGCAGCTCGACGAGCGGGCCACGGCCGTCGCGGAACGGCTGGTGGCGCTGGGCGTCGCGCCGGGCGACCGGGTCGGGCTGTGCCTGGAGCGGTCTGACGCGCTGGTCGCGGCGATGATCGGGGTGTTCCGGGCGGGCGCGGCGTACGTGCCGCTGGACCCGTCCCACCCGGCGGACCGGCGGGCCGCGATGATCGAGGACGCGGCGGTCCGGGCCGTGGTGAGCACCGGCGACACCGGGTTCACGGGACCGGAGCTGCGGCTGGGCGAGGAGTTCCCGGAGCCGACCGGCGCGCCGCTGCCGGAGGTGGACGCCGACTCCCCCGCCTACGTGCTCTACACGTCGGGCTCGACCGGGCAGCCGAAGGCGGTCGTGGTCACCCACCGCAACGTGCAGAGCCTGCTCGCCGCGGGCCGGGACCTGTTCGGGTTCGGCGCGGAGGACGTGTGGACGTTCAGCCACTCCTTCTCCTTCGACTACTCGGTGTGGGAGATCTGGGGCGCGCTGGGCAACGGCGGGCGGCTGGTGGTCGTGCCGCAGCTGACGCTGCTGTCGCCGGACGGGTTCGCCGGCCTGGTGGCGGCGGAGTCGGTGTCGGTGTGCAGCCAGACCCCGCTGCTGTTCGAGAGCTTCACCGTGGCGGGCGGCGCGTTCCCGGCGCTGCGGCACGTGTTCATCGGCGGTGACCGGCTGACCGCCGCGACGGTGCGGCCGTGGCTGGAGCGCCACGGCGCCGAGCGACCCGAGCTGCACAACCTGTACGGCGTGACCGAGGCCGCGGTGGTGTCCACGTGGCACCGGATCACCGAGGACGACATCCGCACCGACGTGGCGCTGCCGATCGGGCGGGCGCTGCCCAACCAGCGCGCCTACCTGCTCGACGACCGGGGCCGGCCGGTGCCGCCCGGTGCGCGCGGCAAGCTGTCCGTCGCGGGCGAGGCGGTGGCGCTGGGCTACCACGACCGCGACGAGCTGACCGCGCGCCGGTTCGGCGTCGAGCCGGGCACGGGCGAGCGGATGTACCACACCGGGGACGTGGCGTGGGCCGCGCCGGACGGGACGCTGCACTTCGGCGGCCGGGACGACCACCAGGTCAAGATCCGGGGCCACCGGGTCGAGCTGGGCGAGGTGGAGGCCGTGCTGCGGACGCACCCGGCGGTCGGCGCGGTGGCCGCCACGACCCGCCCGGACGGGGCGGGCTCGGCGCGGATCCTGTGCTACGGCGTGGCGGCCGGCGAACGGGTGCCGGAGGCCGAGGTCCGGGAGTTCGCCGCGCGGCGGCTGCCCGAGTACATGGTGCCCGCCGCGTTCACCTGGCTGGACCGGCTGCCCACCACGGCGGGCGGCAAGGTCGACGTGCGGGCCCTCCCCGACCTCGACCTGCCCGCGGCGGCGGGCGGCGGCGCCCGGTCGGAGCTGGAGCGGGAGCTGAGCGGCATCGTCGCCGGCATGGTGTCGCTGCCCGACGTCGGGGTCCACGAGCAGTTCGCGGGGCTGGGCCTGCACTCGGGCCACGTGATGCGGCTGATGACGATCCTGCGGTCCCGCTGGGACGTCTCCGTCCCGCTGCGCGAGCTGTACGTGTCGCCGACGGTGAGCGAGCTGGCCCGCCTCGTGGAGCGGGAGCGGGCGTGCTGACGGCGGCCGGCACCGAGGTGTGGACCGATGAGGCGTGGCGGGAGTACGTGCGCCGGTTCGCGCGGGATCGCATCGCACCGCTGTCGGAGCGGATGGACCGCGAGGCGACGCTGGACCCGGAGCTGCGCGCGGAGTTGTTCTCCGCCGGGCTGATGGCGCTGGAGGCGCCCACCCGGTACGGCGGGCGCGGTGCTCCGCTGTTCCACGTGGTCCTCGCCATCGAGGAGGTGGCCCGGGTCGACTCGGGCGTTGCGGTGGCGGTGGACGTGCACAACGCGCTGGTCGTCGCGACGCTGCTGCGCCTGGGCGACAACGACCAGAAGCGGCGTTACCTGCCGCAACTGGCCACCCGGCGGATCGGGGCGTTCGCGCTGTCCGAGGAGAACTCGGGCAGCGACGCGTTCGCGATGTCCACGGTCGCCGAGCCGGGTGGCAAGGGCTTCCGGATCACCGGTCGCAAGCGGTGGACCAGCAACGCCGGGCAGGCCGACCTGTTCCTGGTGTTCGCGCGGACCGGCGACCAGGGCGTCTCGGCGTTCCTGGTGGACCGGGAGGCGCCCGGGCTGCGCGTCGAGCCGCGCACCGAGCAGCTGGGCGTGCGGGCCGCCTCCACCGCGGACCTGGTGCTGTCCGGGGTGGAGGTGCGCCGGCAGGACTGCCTGGGCGGGCTCGGCAACGGCGAGGGCGTCGCGATCGCCGCGTTGGACATCGGCCGGATCGGCATCGCGGCCCAGCTCGTGGGCCTGGCCCAGGGCGCGCTGGACGAGGCGGTGGCCTACAGCGCCAAGCGCGAGCAGTTCGGCCAGGTCATCGGCTCGTACCAGGGCGTGCGGTTCGCGCTCGCCCAGGTGGCGACCGAGGTGGCGGCGGCCCGCGCGCTGCTCTACGACGTGACCCGGGACGTGGCGGCGGGCGCGGACATCGCCGAGCGGCTGCGGCGGACCGCGATGGCCAAGCTGTTCGCCTCGCAGGTCGCCGAACGGGCCGCGTCGTGCGCGGTGGAGGTGCTGGGCGGCAACGGGTACACCCGCGAGTACCCGGTGGAGCGGTTCTACCGGGACGCGAAGGCGGGCAAGATCTACGAGGGCACGTCCAACATCCTGCTCCGGGCGATCGGCGGCGTGCTGTGACGGTGCGGCTGTACTGCTTCGCGCACGCCGGGGGCGACGCGCGGATGTTCCGCACCTGGCAGGCGGAGCTGCCCGGGTACGTCGAGGTGTGCCCGGTGCAGCTCCCCGGCCGGGGGCAGCGGCTGGGAGACCGGCCGGTCGACACGCTGGAGGCCGCGCTGGACGACGTGCTGCCGCGCATCGACACCGGTGATCCGTACGCGTTGTTCGGGCACAGCCTGGGCGCCGTCCTGGCCTACGAGGTCGCCCACCGGCTCGGCCGGAGCCCGGTGCGGCTGTTCGCCTCCGCGCACCGGGCTCCGCACCTGCCGTTGCGGGAGCCGGTCATCCACGACCTGCCGGACAAGCAGTTCCTGGCCCGCTTGGCCGAGACAGGGGGGACCCCCCAGGTCGTCCTGGACAGCCCGGAGTTCCTGCGCGCGCTGATGCCCGCGCTCCGAGCCGATTTCACGATCTCCGAGACCTACCGGTACGTCGAGCGACCCCTGCTCGACTGCCCTGTCGACGCGTATGGCGGCCTCGCCGATCCCGATGTCACCCCAGCTGAGCTTGATGGGTGGCAACACCACACCAAGGGTCTGTTTCGCCGGCTATTGTTCCCCGGCAACCACTTCTACCTGGCGAAAGCGCGTGAAGCGCTGCTCGCGGAGGTCGCCGCGGCCCTGGTCGCCGCGGCGGGCTGAGGCTGGTCGCCGTCCGGTCTGATCCCGGACGGCACCAGCCTGCGGTTCATGGCGATCACGACGGCCTCGGTGCGGTCCGACGCGCCGAGCTTGTCGTAGACGATGTGCAGGTGCGCCTTGACCGTCTGCTCGGTGATGTGCAGCATCCGGGCTATCCGGCGGTTCGACGCGCCTTCGGTGAGCAGGTCCAGGACCTGCTGCTGTCGCCTGGTGAGCCGCGGCCGCTCCCCGTTGTGGCGGGGGTCGGCGCAGGGCTGCTCGGCGGGCCGGTGACGCGGGCCCGCCGAGCGGTCCCACGCCAGGACGTCCGGACCGAGCAGCCCCTCTCTTGTGCGGCGGGCGAACTCACCCAGTTCCTCCAATCCGGCCAACACCTTGTCGATCACGTCGATGACGGCGCGCACGCCTTCGTCGTCCAACGTGTGCATCGGTGTGCAATTGTCGGTTCGTTCGAAATTCACCCGCTGCCTCACCCCTTCGTAACGGGTTGTTTGACGAGTCGTCCGGACTTCCAAACGTGTGTCACCGTGGTGGGACGGGTCAGTGCGGTCACGTCGTCCAGCGGGTTCTCGGACAACGCGATGACGTCGGCGTCGTGACCGGGTGCGAGCAGCCCGGACTTCGGCGCTTGCGGGCCGAGGGTCAGCGGGGCGTTCGCGGTGCCCGCCTCGATCGCCTCGGCCGGGGTGAACCCGGCGGCCACCAGGTGCGCGAACTCGGCCCCGTTGCGGCCCCAGGCGAACGGGGACCCCGGCGAGCTGGTGCCCAGGTCGGTGCCCGCGGCCACGGTCACGCCCGCGTCGCGGGCGGTGGCGATCGCGGCCAGGTGCCGGTCCGCCATCTCGTCCAGCTTCCGCAGGGCGCTGGGCGGCACCGAGTCCCGACGCGACAGGATCGCCTCGTACACGGTGCGGGTGGCCACGAGGACGGCGCCCGCCTCCTTCATGGCCTGCGCGGCCTCGTCGTCCAGGTGCGTACCGTGCTCGATGGTGCGGCAGCCCGCCTCCAGGGCCGCCATGATCCCCTTCTTGCCGTGGCAGTGCGCGGCGACGACCCGCTCCGCGCGCCCCGCCTCCTCGACCATGGCCCGCAGCTCGTCCGCGCCGAACTGCTGGTGCAGCGGGTGGTCCAGCTCGCTGAGCACACCGCCGGACGCGCACACCTTGATCACCTTCGCGCCGAGCCGGAGCTGCTTGCGCACCGCGCGCAGGCATTCCGGCACGCCGTCGGCCACGGCGAGCATGCCGTCCCGGCGGCCCGGGTCGACCACCCACTCGTAGGGCAACCCGTGCGCGTCGGAGTGCCCGCCGGTGGGGCTGATGATGCGGCCGGCGGCGTACACGGTCGGCCCGGCCACGGTGCCCTCGTCGATCACCCGGGCCAGGTACACCCCGTACCCGCCGAGTTCGCGGACGCTGGTGAACCCAGCCGCCAGCACGGCCTCCGCGTCCTTCACCGACCGGGCGACCGCCACCTCGGCCGGGGTCAGCATGATGCGTTCGGTGCTGACCTGGCCGTGCAGCCCGGAGAAGTGGGTGTGGCAGTCCCACAGCCCGGGCATGACCACCGGGACCCGGACCTCGTCACCGGTCGACGCGGGTGCGTCGGCCGCCGGTCCGGCGTAGGTGATCGTCGTTCCGTCCACAATCACGACGGCGTTCCGCACGGGGTTCCCCCGTCCGGGCAGCAGGAGTTCAGCCTGAATGCGCAATGGAACCGATCCCCCTTGAGGCTCTCACGCGACAACACCCGGCCGATCTTGAGAACCGGCACCGGGAGGTCACAACCATTGCCCAGACTAGGGGCCGGGGTGACGTTTGAGAAGGGAAGCGTGACGATTAGTGCACTAAGGTGCCGTGACGAAACTGCCGGGCAGCGTGACGGAATCCCGTTCGCGTTCCTTATTTGACAGTTACCCCCGTCACCCACATCACCCGGACGGCCGCCGCCGCGTATTCACTCGGTGAAATTACTCGGCCGCCATCCGGACCACGTCGAACGACGGCCGAAGCAGCCCTCATTCACTCGGGCATCGCCACGAGGGCCGGTTCCCGCAGTTGGCGGTACCCCCCGGGCGCGATTCGGGCACCGACGCCCCGCAGTTCGGGCAACGGGCCACATTACTCTCCGAAAAAACTTGAAGTGGACTCGAGTTCCGCTGCGGGCGCGGTGGTGGACCGACTGCCGCCCGACCGCCTCGGAACCGCTCCCGAGATGCGCGTCACATATCAGGATCGACGCCTGCGCCCGCGATCTCGCGGCGACCCGTGATACCGAGCTTCCGGTACACCTGTGTCAGGTGCATTTCCACCGCGCGTCGGGTGACGAACAACTGTTCGGCGATTTCCCTATTCGTTCGCCCGGCCGCCGCAAGCCGTGCGGTGCGGCGTTCACCCGCCGTCAAGGCGCCGGGTCCGTGGGACTGCCCGCGCACCCGGCCCCCGATCGCCCGCAGCTCCGCCGCGAACCGGTCGCGCAGCCGCCGCGCGCCCGCCTGCTCGGCCAGCAGGCACGCCTCCTTCAGGCGGGCCCGCGCGGCGCGCTCCCGGCCCAGGCGGGCCAGCAGCCTGCCGTGCTCGCCCATCGCCTCGATCGCGTCCAGGCCCGGGGTGCCCGCCAGCACCCGGGTCGCCTCGGCCAGCAGCGGCACCCCCGCCGCGCCACCGGTGGTGCGGCCCAGCAGGCTCAGCGCGCGGCCCCGTTCGAGCGGGTCGCGGGCCGCCGCCAGCTCGGCCTCGGCCAGCCGGTGGGCGCCGGCCCGCCTCCCCGCGTCCAGCAGCGCCACCACCGCGGCCGGGCGCCAGCGCACCGGGTGCGGCGCGCGGTCGCCCCAGGTGGCCAGCAGCCGCCCGCAGCGCAGCAGGTCCACCGC
>NZ_JBHWIE010000128.1:0-19552 GCF_042732085.1 Actinosynnema sp. NPDC059797 | reverse complement strand
GTCCGCCACTGCTCATCGCTCAACTCGTGCCTGCGGATCACGACCCAAGATCAAAGCAGACCAACCGCACCCGCTTTGAGGACAGGCCCTAGGGGGCGCGGGGCGAGCCGCGCCCGGGAGAGAGGGGCGAGCCGCGTCTGGGGGAGAGGGGCGAGCCGCGTCTGGGGGAGAGGGGCGAGCCACGCTCAGGGGGCTGCGTAGAACTACCGATGCGCGCCCGTTCGCCGTTGGGCAACCTCGGAGACGTGCAGCGTTGGGCTCTGGTGGTTCGCCGGGCGGACCGCGGTCGCGGCCGGTACCGGTGGTTGGCGGTCCTGCCGGCCGTGGCGGTCCTGGGGGTGGCGGTGAAGGTCGTGTCCTCCGACCCGGTCGGGTACGGCGTCCCCTTCTGGCCCTTCGCCGACGCGGGGGACCACGTCGAGAGCCGGGTCATGGACGAGGTCGGCACCGCGGCCCGCGACCTGGGCCGCCTCGACGCCGTCCCCCGGGCGGTGGCCGGGGAGGACGGCGTCGAGGTGCTGGAGTCGCGGGTCGAGTCGGGCCAGGTGCTGATGCGGGTGCGCCTGCGCGTCCCCGACGGCGTGCGGTGCCGCGCGGTCGGCGTCCTGCGCGACGCCGGCGTGCAGGTCACCAGCCGCCGGGTGGAGTGCTAGGGCAGGCCCGACGCCCGCCACGCGCCGGGGCCGGGGTGCGGGAGCCCGCGCACCAGGCGCGAGCGGTCCGCCCAGGCCGAGCGCCGGGGCCGCGGGGCCTCCGGCGCGGGCCGGGACGCCAGCGCCGCCACCACGGCGGTCAGGGCGGCCAGTTCGGCGTCGTCCGGGTTGCCGCGCACGACCCGGAGGTGCGGTCGCGCGCTCACAGCGGGATGTTCCCGTGCTTCTTGGGCGGCAGCACCTCGCGCTTGTCGCGCAGGATCGCCAGCGCGCGCGCCACGTGCGCCCGCGTGAACGACGGCGGGATCACCGCGTCCACGTAGCCGCGCTCGGCCGCCACGTACGGGTTGCACAGCGCGTCCTCGTACTCGCGCTGCAACCGGGCCCGCAGCTCGTCGACGTCCTCGCCGTTCTGCACCGCGTTGGCCAGGGTCTTCCGGTGCACGATGTTCGCCGCGCCCTGCGCGCCCATCACCGCGATCTGCGCGGTCGGCCACGCCAGGTTGACGTCCGCGCCGAGGTGCTTGGACCCCATCACGTCGTACGCGCCGCCGTACGCCTTGCGGGTGATCACGGTGACCAGCGGCACGGTGGCCTCGGCGTAGGCGTAGATCAGCTTCGCGCCGCGCCGGATGATGCCGTTCCACTCCTGGTCGGTGCCGGGCAGGAAGCCGGGCACGTCGACGAAGGTCAGCACCGGGATGTTGAACGCGTCGCAGGTCCGCACGAACCGCGCCGCCTTCTCCGAGGCGTCGATGTCCAGGCAGCCCGCGAACTGCGTGGGCTGGTTCGCCACCACGCCGACCGAGTGGCCGTCGACCCGGCCGAACCCGACCAGGATGTTCGGCGCGAACAGCGGCTGGACCTCCAGGAACTCGCCCTCGTCCAGCACGCGGGTGATGACCTCGTGCATGTCGTACGGCTGGTTGGCCGAGTCCGGGATCAGGGTGTCCAGCTCGCGGTCGGAGTCGGTGACCGAGTCCTCGATCGAGCCGTGCACCACGTCGTCCGGCGCGTCGAACACCGGCGGCTCGGACAGGTTGTTGGCCGGCAGGTAGGACAGCAGCTCCTTGACGTAGGAGATGGCGTCCTCCTCGTCGGAGCCCAGGTAGTGGGCGTTGCCCGACTTGGTGTTGTGCGTGCGGCCGCCGCCCAGCTCCTCGAAGCCCACGTCCTCGCCGGTGACGGTCTTGATCACGTCGGGGCCGGTGATGAACATGTGCGAGGTCTGGTCGACCATGACCACGAAGTCGGTGAGCGCCGGCGAGTACACGTGCCCGCCCGCGTTCGCGCCCATGATCAGCGAGATCTGCGGCACGACGCCGGACGCGGCCACGTTGCGGCGGAAGATCTCGCCGTAGAGGCCCAGCGAGACGACGCCCTCCTGGATGCGCGCGCCGCCGCCCTCGTTGATGCCGACGATCGGCCGGCCGGTCTTGATCGCCAGGTCCATGACCTTGACGATCTTCTCGCCGTACACCTCGCCGAGGGACCCGCCGAACACGGTGACGTCCTGGCTGAACACGCACACCGGGCGGCCGTCGACGGTGCCGTAGCCGGTCACCACGCCGTCGCCGTAGGGCCGGTTGCGATCCTGGCCGAAGTTGGTCGAGCGGTGCCGCGCCAGCTCGTCCAGCTCCACGAACGAACCCGGGTCGAGCAGCAGCTCGATGCGCTCGCGGGCGGTCTTCTTGCCCTTGGCGTGCTGCTTCTCCACCATGCGCGCCGAACCGGCGTGCACGGCCTCCTCGTTGCGCCGGTGCAGGTCGGCCAGCTTCCCGGCCGTGGTGTGAACGTCCGGCTCCTCGCCGATGGGGGCGGTCGCACTGGTCATGACCGGGCAGCTTAGCGGCCGGACCAGGCCCCGACAGGGCTAGTAGCCCAGGTCACGATCGGTCGGTCCGACCTCCGACTTGACCTCCAGCGCGGTGGAGGTTGCAGGCTTGGCCGAGCTGCCCGCCCCGCCTTCCACACCGCTCCGACACAGCGCGCGGGGCGGGCCGCTCCTACCCTGCACACCCGTGGACGCCGCAACCCTCCGCGACCGGCTCGTCGGCCCTTACGCCGCGGTCGACGTCGTCGCCAGCACCGGATCGACCAACGCCGACCTGCGCGCCGCCGCGGGCCGGGGCGCGCCCGACCGCACCGCGCTGATCGCGGAGGAGCAGGTCTCGGGCCAGGGCAGGCGCGGCCGGGGCTGGATCTCGCCCACCGGCGGCCTGTACCTGAGCGTGCTGTTCCGCCCGGTCGGCGTGCCCGCGGCGCGCGTGCCGTGGCTGACCCTGCTGGCCGGGGTCGCCCTGGTCCGCACCGCGGCCGACGTGGGCGTCCGGGCCGCCCTGAAGTGGCCCAACGACCTGCTGGTCGGTGGCGCGAAGGCCGCGGGCGTGCTCGCCGAGACCACCGCCGACCACGCCGTGGTGCTGGGCATCGGCCTGAACGTGGCCAGGCTGCCCGCCGACGTCGAGCCCGGCGCGGGCGGCCTCGCGCCGACCAGCCTGGCCGACCACGCGCCGGAGCCGCCGGACCGCGCCGAGCTGGCCGTCGCCCTGCTCCGGCAGCTGCACGAGCTGGAGGCGCGGTGGCGCGAGCTGGCGGGCGACGACCCGGTGCTGCGCGAGGAGTACCGGGCGCACTGCGCCACGCTCGGCCGCCCGGTCCGGGTCGAGCTGGCCGGGAACGCGCCGCTGCTCGGCACCGCCCGCGACCTGACCGCCGACGGCACGCTGGTGGTCCGCGACGAGCGGGGCTCGGACCACCCCGTTTCCGCCGGGGACGTGGTGCACCTGCGGGTACGGTGAGGTCAGCACCAGCCACCGAAGGGGACCGCAGTGGCCCACCCGGACGACCTGCTCGAACCCGGAGAGCACGTCGTGATCCACAAGCACCCGCACTGGAAGGCGCTGTCCGTCCCGGTGGCCGTCCCGGTCGCGCTGGCCGTCGGCGCCACGTGGCTGGCGGGACCGGTGTCGGTCCTGTCGTGGGCGACCACCGCGTGGCTCGTGCTGACCGGGGTCGCCGCGGTGCTGGTGGCGTGGCTGGTGGTCGCGCCGGTGCTGCGCTGGCGCACCACGCACTTCATCGTCACCGACCGGCGGGTCATGTGCCGGATGGGCGTGGTCAAGCGGGCCCGGCTGAACCTGCCGCTGGAGCTGGTCCGCGACGTCCGCTTCGAGCAGGGCGGGGTGGACCGGCTGCTGGGCTGCGGCACGCTGGTCATCGAGGCCGACGCGGACGAGCCGCTGGAGTTCGACGACATCCCGGCGGTGGCGGAGGTGCGCGCGGCGGTGGGTCGGGTGCTCGACGGCGGGCACCTGCAGGAGGACGGGAGCACTGATGGGCGCGCGTGAGGTCGGCCTGCCGGAGTCGGTCGCGGGCGAGGGGTTGCCGGATCGCGTCACGATCTGGGAGGTCGGGCCGCGGGACGGCCTGCAGAACGAGGCCGAGGTGGTCCCGGTGGCCACCAAGCTGGAGTTCCTGGACCGGCTGGCCGACGCGGGCGGCACGGTCCTGGAGGCGACCAGCTTCGTGCACCCGAAGTGGGTGCCGCAGCTCGCCGACGCCGAGGAGCTGCTGGCCGGCCTGGACCGGCGGCCCGGTGTCGACTACCCGGTGCTGGTGCCCAACGAGCGCGGCCTGGAGCGGGCGCTGGCGGCGGGCGTCGGGCACGTGGCGATCTTCGCCAGCGCCACCGAGACGTTCGCCCGGCGCAACCTGAACCGGTCCCTGGACGAGCAGTTCGCCATGTTCGAGCCGGTGGTCGCCCGCGCCAAGGCCGAGGGGCTGAGGGTTCGGGGTTACGTCTCGATGTGCTTCGGCGACCCGTGGGAGGGCGCGGTCGGGCGCGAGCAGGTCGTCGGCGTCGGCAAGCGCCTGCTGGACATGGGCTGCGACCAGCTCTCCCTGGGCGACACCATCGGCGTGGCCACGCCGGGGCAGGTGACCGCGCTGCTGGCGGCCTTCGGCGGCGTCGAGCGGCTGGCCGTGCACTTCCACGACACCTACGGGCAGGCGCTGGCCAACACGCTGGCGGCCCTGCGGGCGGGCGTGACCACGGTCGACTCGTCTGCGGGCGGCCTGGGCGGCTGCCCCTACGCGGAGTCCGCGACCGGCAACCTGGCCACCGAGGACCTGGTGTGGATGCTCGACGGCCTCGGCATCGAGCACGGCTTCGACCTGGACAAGCTCGCCGACACCAGCGCGTGGATGGCGCGGCGGCTGGGCCGGCCGAGCCCGTCGCGGGTGGTCCGGGCGCTGCGGGGGTAACGCCGGCACGGGCGCGGGTCCGGTGCCCGAGCGCGGGTCCGGTGCCCGGGTGGAGGGTTCGCGGTGCCGCGGTGGAGGACACGCGGTGCCGGAGTGGAGGACACGCGGATTTCTTCCGAAGGGGCCCGGAACCGGGTGCGGGGTCGTAACGTCCAACGCGCGACCGACGACCATGCCCGGCGACGGTTGGAACCGGAGGTGGCCGTGACGACCGATCACCGCGCCCGGGTCGACGAGCTGCTCGCCGACTACCGGCGCAGCCGAGACCAGCTCGCGTCGGTGCAGCGCGACCTCGCCCGGGTGACGGCTGTCGCGACCAGCCCCGGCGGCGAGGTGACCGCGGTGGTCGACGCCCGCGGCACGCTCACCGACCTGGAGCTGACCGACGACGCCTACCGGCTGCGCCCCGACCGGCTCGCCCAGCTGGTCGTGCGGACCGCACGGGAGGCCGTGGCCAAGGCCGCCGAGCGCACGTACCAGGCGCTGAGCCCGGTGCTGCCCGCCGGGACCGACCCGGAGGCGCTGGTGCGCGGCACCGCC
Organism: Actinosynnema sp. NPDC059797; assembly: GCF_042732085.1. Lineage (NCBI taxonomy): Bacteria > Bacillati > Actinomycetota > Actinomycetes > Pseudonocardiales > Pseudonocardiaceae > Actinosynnema > Actinosynnema sp. NPDC059797. The sequence goes on along the minus strand of NZ_JBHWIE010000128.1, from coordinate 14,093 downwards.
GACCTCCGGCCCGAGGAGATCAGCCCGGAGCCGGACCCGCGGTCGTCGCGGTCCCGCCCGGTCGACGACGACGATGACTTCGAGCAGCGCGACTGGCTGAACGTCGACGCCACCGGGAGGCACCTGAGATGACCGGCTTCCACACCGACCTCGCCCGCCTCACCGAGGGCGCGCAGGACTTCGGCGCGTTCGCCGAGCGCGCCGGGAGGATCGCGGGCGACCTGGGCGGCGCGCTCGACGCGCTGGGCGCGTGCTGGGGCGACGACGCCGTGGGGCAGAGCTTCGCGGCGAGCCACGTCGGACCGTCCGGTGACGTGCTGAGCGGCATGGGCGGGCTCGGCCCCGGCTTCGGCGGTGTCGGCGAGCGCCTCGCGGAGACGGCCCGCACCTACCGCGGGGCCGAGCAGGGCAACGCCGACTCGTTCCGCGCCATCTGACCTCCGCGCCACCTGACCTCTGCGCCGTCTGGAATTCCTGGGGAGCCGCCATGGGCATCGAGCTGCCGGCCGAACTGGCCGAGGTCGCCGCCAAGGCCGGGGTCGTGTGGCCCAAGGCCGACGAGGACGCGATGCGCGCGTCCGCCACCGCCTGGCGCGAGGCGGGCGTCAAGCTCGCCGCGCTGGCCGGCGAGTCCGACGGCGCCGCGAGCAAGGCGCTGGGCGCGATGAGCGGCCCGGCCGGGGAGGCGGCGCGCGGGCGGTGGAACGCGTTCACCGCCCCGGACGGCGTGCTGAACTCGGTCGTGCGCGGCTGCCACTCGGCGGCGGACCGGCTGGACCACGCGGCCGAGCAGATCGGCGCGGCGAAGGTCGAGCTGGTGCGCGAGCTGGTGAACCTGGCCAAGAACAACGACGCGGCGCAGCAGGCCGCGAGCGCGGGCCACCCGACGGCGCTGCTGGGGCTGGACACGGCGATCCGCGGCGCGGCCACCAACGTCGCCCACCTGACCGACGCGCTGACCAGCGCGGTGCGGCTGGACAGCGGCGTGACGGTGGTCGGGAGCCCGCCGCCGGTCGACACCAGCCCCGGCGTGCACGGACCGGAGACCGGCGGACCCAACCCGGGCGGGTCCGGCGACGCTCCCGGCCAGGGCGGCGACCAGGGGCGCGGCGACCAGGCACGGGGCGACCAGGGGCGCGGCAACCAGTCCAACGGCGGCGGGCTGCTGGACGGCCTGCTCGGCGGTGGCGGCGGTGGCGGCGACAACGGCAACGGCAACGGCAACGGTGCCGGCGGCGGTCCCGGTGCGGGTGGTCCTGGTGCGGGTGGTCCCGGGAACAGCGGCAACCAGGCCCCCGGGCTCGTCGGCGGCCTGGTGGGCGCTGTCACGGACACGGTCAGTGCGGTGGTCGATCCGGTCGTGGACGCGGTCGGCGCGGTGGCGCCGCCCGTCGCCGCCGTGGTGGACCCGCTGGTCGACACGGCCAAGGACGTGGCGCGGGGCGCGGGCGACACCGTCGACCAGGCACTGCCCGGCCCGGTGGGCTCGGGGCAGGGGCCGGGTTCCGGACCGGGGCACGGGCCGGGCTCGGGGCAAGGGCCGGGTTCGGGGCCGGGTGTGGGCCACGGGCCGTCCGGTCCTCCGCCCGGCCTGGTCAACCAGGTCGTGAACCCGGTGGTGGACCACGTCGTGAGGCCCGTTGCGGACGCGGTCGGCGGAGCGACGGGCGCGCCCGTGGCGGACGTGGTCGGCCGCTCGGCGGACACGGTCAGCCAGTCGGCCGCGGCGGTCCTGGACCGGCCGGTGCTGCCGGTCGACACCCCGCACGCGCCCGCGCAGCAGCCGCCCGCCCCGGCGGCGAACCAGCCCGCCCCGCAGGGGCCCGCGTTCGGCGGGCCGACCGGTGGCGCGCCCGCGGCCCCGGCCGCCGGTGCTCCGGTGACCCAGTCCCCGTTGACCCAGTCCCCGGCGACCCAGTCCCCGGCGACCCAGTCCCCGGCGACCCAGTCCCCGGCGGCGGCCAACGCCGGTTCGCCGCCGTCCGCGCAGCAGGGCCAAGCCGCGCCGAAGGCGGACGCGCGGGCCGCGCAGGCGGCCGTGCCTGCCCAGGGCACTGGTGCGACCCCGGGCTCGGGCCAAGGTGCGGCGCAGGGCTCCGGGTCGGGGTCCGCGCCCCAGGGACAAGGGCAGGGGCCAGGCCAGGGCCAAGGGCAGAACCAGGGGCAGAACCAGGGTGCGGCCAAGGACGCCGGCGGCGCCAAGGGCGAGGGCCCCAGGACCGACGCCCAGGTCAAGGCCGACGCCAAGGCCGATGCCCAGGCCAAGGGCGAGGCGAAGGGCGAGTCCGTGGCCGGCGACCTGCGCGAGTCGCTGGCCACCGCCGCCCGGGACGTCGGGAACGCGGTCCAGGACGGTTCGCTCGCGTTCGCCGTCGTGCCGATCCCGGTCGGCCGGGGAGGCGCGGGTCGGAACCCGCTGCTGCCGGACCCCGCGCCGGCGGCCCCGCCGGCCGGGCCGGTGGACGAGCCCGAGGCCGAACCGGTCCCCGCGGCGAGCACCGCGCGGCCGACCACCGAGGCCGCGGCCCTGTTCCTGCTGCACATGTTCCCCGGCGGCACGCTGCCCCGGCCCCGCACCGCACCGGCCCGCCAGCTCCCGCCGCCGTCGGGCGAGCAGGTGTTCGCGGCCGGTCTCCGGTTCGAGCCGGACGGCCACCCAGACGGGCACCTGGTCGACACGGCCGCGCAGCCCGGCCTCGACCTGACCTACGGCGACCGGCTCCGGTCCCGGCTGTCCGGCGCGGCGGGCGAACCGGCCACCGAGCCGCGGCCCGCCGTCGCCCGCCCGCGCCTGGTGCTCGCGCCGGGCGCCGCGCCCGACCCCGCGCTGCTGGACGGCTACGACCCCCAGGCGGGCCTGCACGAGCGCGACTGGGACCGCCGCTTCCTGGTCCGGTCCGACCCGCCGGAGTACGCGTGGCCGCCCGGCGAGCTGTTCCCCGAGGGCGGCTACGAGGCCGGTCAGCCCGGTGTGCTCGCGGTGGGCGTGGAGCTGGACCGGTTCGGCCCGCCCGAGGGCCGGGTGCTGTCCGAGTCGGGCACCGCCTACGCCGCCCGCTCGCTGCCGCCCGCCCTGCTCGACGCCGGGTACCACCGGTACCGGGTCGCCAGGGTGCTGCCGGTGTGGTTCACGCTGTCCGCCGAGTGGTTCGGGCAGCCCGGCGGTGGCGTCCGCTACCGCACCACCCACCCCGTGGCCGACCTGCTCGCCCTGGGTTACCTGGAGGAGGTCCGGTGAACGCCGAGTCGGTCGAGGGCTGGCTGCTGGCCGTGGGCGTGCCCGCGGAGGTCATGTCGATCGGGGCGGAGGCCGAGAACAGGTGGTGCCTGGTGGCCACCGCGGAGGGCTTCGAGGTCTTCTGGCGCGAGCAGGGCAACCGCTACGACTGGGCCGCGTTCACCAGCGAGGACGTGGCCTGCCACTACCTGTTCGGCCGCCTGGTGTGGGCGCAGGTGGTGCGCGGCGCGGTCGGCGTGCTGCCGGAGGGCGCCGCGCCTAGCGGGGCGTGAGGTCGGTCCGCCAGCTCACGCCCACCACGTCCTCGGCCTTCGGCACCGGCAGGAACACGGCGAACGTCGCGGGCCGGGCGGTGGACAGCTCCAGCCGCCCGCCGTCGGCGTCGACCAGGGCCCGCGCCAGCGCCAGGCCCACGCCGGTGGAGCCGCCGCCGGACACGCCGCGCTCGAAGATGTGGTGCGACAGCTCGTCCGGCACGCCCCTGCCCGAGTCGCTGACCTCCACGACCACCGTGCCGTCGTCCCGGCGCGCGGACACGACGACCTGGCCCTCGCCGTGCCGCAGGGCGTTGTCCAGCAGCACGCCGATCGCCTCGCGCAACCGGGCGGGCGTGGCACGCGCCAGCAGCCCCTCCGGCACCCGGACCCGCAGCGCGCGCCCGACCTGGCGCAGCGGTTCGCGCCACTCCTCGGCGATGGCGGCCAGCTCGGCGGCCAGGTCCAGCGGCTCCGCGCCGACCGCGCGGGCGGCGCGGGCGGCGGCCAGCATCTCGTTCAGCACCTCGGCCAGCCGCTCGGCCTGCTCCAGCGCCGCCCGCGCCTCGGCGGCCGCGTCCGGCTCCGGGTGCAGCGACAGCGCCTCCAGGCGCAGCTGCATCGCGGTCAACCTGCTGCGCAGCTGGTGCGACACGTCGCCGACCAGCTCCCGCTCCCGCTGCACGAGCTGGGCCAGCGCGCCCGCCGACTTGTCCAGCGCGTCGGACACCAGGTCCAGCTCGGGCACGCCGTGCCGCCGGTCGTCGTGCCGGAAGTCGCCCGCGCCGAGCCGGCTGGCGCGCGCCGCCACGTGCCGCAGCGGTTCGGCGAGCTTGCGCGCGGTGACCGTGGCCACGACCGTGCCGGTGCCGACGGACAGCACCACCAGCAGCACCACCAGCGCCGACACCTGGTACTGCGTGGTGCGCACCGGGTCCGCGGACACCTCCAGCCGCACCGTGCCCTGCTGCGCGATCGGCACCTGCACCGACAGCACGTCCTCACCGGGGGTGGCGCCGAACTCCAGCACCCGGTTGCCGGTGGTGACCACGAGGTGGCCGCCCTCCGGCACGCCCACCTCGACCGGCCCCAGGTCGATCGGCTGCGCGTTGGCGATCTGGTCGTCGATGGAGGCCGCTATCCGCTGCGCCCGCGTGGTCAGGTCGTTGCGGGCGGCGCCCTCCACGAGCTGGAGCGCCGTGTAGCCGAGCGGGATGCCCAGGGCGAACCCGGTGACGGCGACGGCCAGCAGGATGGCGCGGAGGATGCGGCTGCGCATCAGTCCGCCGCGTTGAACCGGAACCCGACGCCGCGCACGGTCGCGATCCGGCGCTCCACGCCCCGGGCGTCGCCGAGCTTGCGGCGCAGCCACGACATGTGCATGTCCAGGGTCTTGCTGCTCTTCAGCTCGGGGTCGTTCCAGACCTCGGACAGGATCTCGTCGCGGTGCACGACCTGGCCCGCGCGCTGGATCAGCACGCGCAGCAGCTCGAACTCCTTGTTGGCGAGCTGCACCTCCTGGCCGTCCACGGTGACGCGGCGGGCCGCGAGGTCGACGCGGACGCCGTTGACCTCCAGCGTGCCGGGTGCGCGCCGGCGCAGCAGCGCCCGGATCCGGGCCATCAGCTCGGCCAGCCGGAACGGCTTGGCCACGTAGTCGTCCGCGCCCGCGTCGAGCCCGACCACGAAGTCCACCTCGTCGGACCGGGCGGTGAGCATCAGCACCGGCAGGCCGCGCCCGTTGGCGCGCAGTCGGCGGCACACCTCCAGGCCGTCCATGCCGGGCAGGCCCAGGTCGAGCACCAGCAGGTCGATCCCGCCGTGCGCGGCCGCGTCCAACGCGCCGGGACCGTCCCCGACCACCTGCACCTGGTACCCCTCGCGCTGCAGCGCACGCGACAGCGGCTCCGCGATCGCCGGATCGTCCTCGGCCAACAAGACCACGCTCACACCACTCAGCGTAGGCGTGGCACGATCCCCCGCGTGTCCGCCCTTCGCGCAGATCTCGCCCTCGCCCTCCGCCTCGCCGACGAGGCCGACAAGATCACCACCGCGAGGTTCCGCGCTCGCGACCTGGTGGTGGAGCGCAAACCCGACCGCACGCCCGTCACGGACGCCGACGTGGCCGTGGAGGACGCCATCCGCGCCGTGCTGGCCGCCGAGGCGCCCGACGACCAGGTCGCGGGCGAGGAGCGGGGCGGGACGGTGGGCGACGGCCGCGCCTGGGTGATCGACCCGATCGACGGCACGAAGAACTTCCTGCGCGGCCTGCCCGTGTGGGCGACGCTGATCGCGCTGGTCGAGGACGGCACGCCCGTCGTCGGCGCGGTCAGCGCGCCCGCCCTGGGCCGCCGCTGGTGGGCGTCGGCGGGCGGCGGCGCGTTCACCTCGGACGCGTCGGGGGAGCGGCGGATCGCCGTGTCGGGGGTGCGGGACCTGGGGGACGCCTACCTGTCCACCACGCACCTGGGCTCGTGGGTCGAGCACCACTCGCGCGAGGCGTACCTGGCGCTGGCGGACGCGTGCTGGGAGAACCGGGCGTTCGGCGACTTCTGGCAGCACTGCCTGGTCGCGGAGGGCGCGATCGACCTGGCCGCCGAGGCGATCGTGAACCCGTGGGACGTCGCGCCGTTCCGGGTGCTGGTGACCGAGGCGGGCGGGCGGTTCAGCGACCTGACCGGGGCCGACCGCCACGACGGCGGCAGCGCGCTGACCAGCAACGGCCACCTGCACGACGCGGCGCTGGCGGTGCTCGCGGACCACCGCTAGGTCACGAGTGCCCGAGCTCCCGCTCCTCGTCCTCGGGCAGGTCGTAGGACCTGGTCACCCGGCGCGGGCGGTAGTCGGCCTGCGGGAAGACCCACTTCTTGTAGCCGTACCAGCGGAACACCATGGCGACCAGGGTGCCGACGACCTGCGCGCTCATGAAGTCGGCGAACTCCTCCGCGAGCCGGCTGACGTGGGGCTCCTGGAGGTGCAGCAGGTACCTCGACACCCACAGCGGCGCGGAGTTCAGCACGATGCCGATGCCGTTGACCAGGAAGAACAGCGCGGCCTCGTGCCGGCGCTCCCGCCCGCCCCTGGTCCGGAACGACCACTCGCGGTTGAGGACGTAGGACACGATCGTGGCGACCAGGGTGGCCACGATCTTCGCGGTCACCGGGTGCTCGTTGAGCACGAGCGACTTCAGGCCGAAGAAGATGGCCGTGTCGATCACGAAGCAGGTGCCGCCCACCACGGCGAACTTGAGCAGCTCCCGGTGCTTCAGCGCCAGTGAACGCAGGGGCTCGGGCAGGCGCAGGACCAGGTTCTCGACCACGGACACCACAGCAGTGTACGGAGCCGCGGTGAAAGTGCTGTTCAGGCCACTTCGCGCTGGTCCCGGACGACCCGCAGCTCCCGCACCGACGGGCGCGCGTCGGCCTCGGGGAAGACGAACTTGCGCATCGCCCAGAACTTGAAGCCGGTGGCCAGCAGCATCCCGATCACCGAGCCGCTGGCGAAGTCCGCCACCTCCGAGTGCAGGTCGAACACGTGCCGCGACACGTACAGCGGCAGCAGGTTCACGCCGATGCCGATCCCGCTGACCAGGAAGAACAGGGCCGCCTCGTGGTGTCGCTCCCGGCCGCCCCTGGTGTGGAACGACCACTCGCGGCTGAGCACGTAGGACGCGATGACGGCCACCAGCACGCCGATGGCCTTGGCCGTGACCACCTTGTCGTCCAGGACGGTGAGCTTGAGCGCGTACCAGACGCCGTTGTCGATCAGGAACGTCGTGCCGCCCACGGCGGCGAAGCGGATCAGCTCCCGGTGCTTGTGGACCAGGAAGCGAACCGGTTCCGGCAGACGGCCCAGGAGCCTGCGCACGAGTGGCAGCACCGGGGCAGGTTACCGGTCCGTGTTCGAACGATCACGAAGGGGTTCGGCAGGGGTCCGGCAGCAGGTCGCCCACCAGCGGGGGCAGCCACGGCAGGAGCGGTTGGCACGGCCCGGTCGGCGGGGTGGTCGGCGGTTCGGCGGGCGTGCCCGGGTCGGGCGGCGAGGTCGTGGGCGGCTCGGTCCGCGACGTGGGCGCCGGTGTCGTGGGCGCCGGTGTGGTGGTCGGCGACGGCGCGGTGTTCGTGGGTGCGGTGTTCGTGGGTGCGGTGGTGGTGGGTGCGGTGGTCGTGGGCGCGGTGGTCGTCCGGGGGGCCGTGCTGGTCGTCGTGGGCGCGGTGGTGGTCGGCTGGGGAGTTCGCGTGGGCTCGCCGACCGGCGGCTCCGGCTCGCCGTGGTCGTGGCCGGGGCGCAGCGAGACCGGCACCTCGACGGTCTTCGTCGCGGTGCCGAGGGTGGCGGTGGCCCGCACCACGCCGTCCCGCCACGGCAGGCCGAACACCCACACGGGCACCCCGAACGTCTCGCCCCGGGCCAGCGGGACCTCGCACACGATCCGGTGGTGCGACCGCTCGCACCCGCGCCACAGCGTGATCAGGGTGAGGCGGTCGTCGGTCTCGACGACCAGGCGCGCCGTGCCCGGCTTGCCGCCGGTGTTGGTGACCGAGACGTCCAGGCGCGGTTCCCAGAAGTGGTGCTGCCACTTGCGCACCGACAGCTCCAGGTCGTCCTCGACCGGCGTGACCGCGACGTCCACCTCGATGTCCACGCTGATCGCGGCGCCGGCGCTGACCGTGCCGGTGATCAGGCCGGTCGTCGCCTCCCAGTCGGCCTGGAGGTGGAACACGAACGTGGCGGTGCCGCCGGGCGCGATGCCGCGCGGGGTGGCGCAGGTGACCGCGCCGACGCCCGCCGGGCAGGTCACGGTCTGCTCGGGCAGGCCGTCGAGTTGCGCCAGGCGGCGTCCCGCGAACGACGGGGGCCCGTCGGTCGCCCGCACGCCGGGCGGCAGCAGGAGCGCGGCCCCGGCGGGCTCGGAGGCGGTCTCGCCGGAGTTGCGCACGGTGATCGGCAGGGCGACCGGGTCCGCGCCGGGGGTCAGGCTGAACCCGCTGGGCACGGTCGGCACCAGGTTCGGCGGCGTCGGCTCGGGTTCCGGTTCGGGCTCGGGCTCCGGTTCGGGCTCGGGTTCGGGTTGCGGCCCGGGACCGGGCTGGGGTTCGGGTTCCGGTTCCGGCCGGGACCCGGTCGTCGGCGCGGGTGCCGCCGTGGTCGTGGGCGTCGTGGTCGTCGTGGTCGTCGTGGGCGCGGTGGTGGTCGTCGGCGCCTGCGTCGTCGGTGCCTGCGCCGGCCGGGTGGTCGGCAGGACCCGGGCGGTGGTCGTCGGCAGCGGCGAGACCTGCGCGGCGGGCGTCTCCTGCTCGCCGCCGGCGGCCAGGCCGACCACGACCGCGAGCACCAGGGCGGCCACCGACGCGGCCGCGCCGACCAGTTGGCGCGGCGCGGCGGTGAGCAGGTTGGTCACGCCGCCGCCCGAGCCGGTCGAGCCGCCGCCCGCGGCGCCCGCCGCCGCGCCGACCGCTCCGGCGGTGGCCGCGGCGGCCTTGGCGCTGCCCGCGGCGGCGGCGAGGTAGCCGGTGACGCCCAGGCCCAGCACCATCGGCGCGATGATCCCGCGCAGCGCGCCGTTGACGTCGGCCAGCTCGGCGGCCAGCGCGCGGCAGTCGACGCACTCGTCCAGGTGCGCCTCGACCTGCGCGGTCTCCCGCTTGGACAGGCCGCCCCGGGTCCACGCGCCCAGCCGGTCCACGGTGGCGCGGCACCGCTCGGCCTGCGTCTCGGCCAGGTGGACCTGCAGGTATGCCTGCTTGAGGCCCTCGCGGGCGCGGTAGGCGAGCGCGGACACGCCGTTGGCCGTCAGGCCGAGCAGCGGCGCGACCTCGGCGGGTGACTGGCCCTCGATCTCGGTGTGCCAGAGCACGGTCTGCCAGCGCTCGGGCAGCCGGGCGAACGCCCGCGCGGCCAGCGACCGCTCCAGGCCCGCCACGGCGGTGTCGGCGAACGGCACGGAGGTCGCCTCGGGCGCGACCTCGGACACGTCGTCGGCCAGTTCGAGCTTGCGGTCCCGGCGGGTCTTGTCGTAGGCCGTGTGGCGCAGCGCGGTGAGCAGGTAGGCGCGGAACGCCGTGTCGGGGCCGCGGCCGGCGCGCAGCGTGTCCAGGACCTTGGCGAAGGCGTCCGAGACCAGGTCGTCGGACTCGGCCGAGGACCTGGAGAGCTGGCGGGCCAGGTTGTAGGCGGCGCCCACGTGCCGTTCGTAGAGCTGCCCGTAGGCGTCGGTGGACCCGGCGCGCACGGACTCGATGAGCTCCGCGTCGCTGGGTCCCTGGACGTCGGCAGGAACGGTCGCCACGTGTTTCCCCTCCTCGCGCGGGCCAGTTTGGCGCACCGGGTAGCGCACCGTCACGAGAAGACCCTCAATCGTGTCCTGGGAATGCCGTCATGGATGACCTCCTGCCACGTCCCGTCTACGTCAGAGCGACGGCGAGGAGGCATCCGGGTGGGTGTTCGGGTAGCGGTGGCACGGCGGTTCGGCGCGGGCGGGGCGGGTGCCCTGCGGTCGAGGTGGCGGACCGCGACCATGGCCGCGGGCTGGGCCTTCCCCGCCGACTGGCCGGTGCGCGAGGTAGACGAGGTCTGCGCGGCGGTGCTGGGCGCGGCGGACCCGAGCGGCGCGCTGTACCGGCTGGGCGGGGCGCGGGCGGAGTCCGGGGCCGGGCTGGCCGAGACGCTGCTGGACCTGGCGGCGCTGCACGCGGTGCTCACCGCGCCGACCGGGTTGGACGGGATGGTGTCGCCGGACGTGGACGCGGTGCCCGCGCGGATGCTCCGGGCCACCGCCCTGGGCTGGGGCGACGTGGTGAGCGCGCAGGCGGCCGAGTGCGCGGCGGACAACCCGCTCACCGGCCTGGCCACCGCCGCCTACCTGCGCACCAGGCTGCGCGAGGTGTACGCGGAGGAGCGCACGACCGGCCGCCGGGGGCAGCACGTGCTGGTGCCGGCGGGGCTGGACCTGAGCCGGGTGAGCGGTTGGTCCCGCGTGGTGGCGATGACGCTGCTGGCCGACGCGCTGCGGGAGGTGTTCGACGCGGGCCAGACCGTGGCGTCGATCGGCCCGGCCACGGCGTGCGTGCTGCTCAGGCGCGACGAGACGCTGGGCCGGGCGGTGGCCAACCTGCGCCTGCTCACCGCCGACCGGCTGGCCGTCGACCCGCACGTGGCGCCCACCGGGCCGGTGCGGATCCGGGTGGAGGAGCTGCCCGGCACCTGGGAGGAGGCGGTCGCGCTGATCACCCGGCTCGGGCGCTGATCCCCTGTCCGGCGCTGAACCCCGTCCGGCGCCGACCCCCTGTCCGGCGCCCACCCCGTTCCCCACCGGGCCGGCGCCTCGCGGGTCGGGGCCCGGCGCGCCCGTGACGACGGGGGTGCCGCGCACGGACCGGGGCGACGGGGTGCCACGCGCCGACCGGGCGCACCCGGCCGACGCGGGCCCGGCCGCTACTTGCGGATGATCCAGCGCTGGTCGGCCCGACCGGGGTCGCACGGCGCGAGGATCAGCTCCTTGTAGACGCCGTTGTGCGTGACGCAGTGGTCGGTGCTCCCCAGTTCGAACAGCCAGGTGCGGTAGCCGTCGTAGGAGTTGCCCACCCACCGCTGCTCCGCGGAGCCGTCGCAGTCCCGGCCGGCCAGCCTGCCGCCGACCGAGGTCACGCACCACCCGTAGGCCTTGCTGGTGATGGTGTTGTCATCGGAGATGTACCACTTCTGGTTGTTCTCCCCGTGGAACGGGTGGGGGATGACCGGGAACTCGGGGTCCCACGCCCAGTTGGTCTGGTCCCACACGTCGTCCTGCCGGGTGTCGCTCTGGATGACCCACTCGTCCTGTCGCGTGTCGGGCTGGGCGGCGTTGGCGGTCGGTGCGACGAGCAGCGTCGAGGCGGCCACGGCGACGGCGGCGAGGATCCGTCCGAGTGTCATCAGCTCTTCCTTCCGGTGTACGGGTTCGTGCGCACCGTCGAGTAAAAGCGCCGGTCGGGGCCGCTGAGCGGCGAAAAAGACCATGGTGGCGGTGGATGACCCGGTCCGGTCGGAGCGGACGCCCTCGTGATCACGGACGCGGAGGGCGACGCCACCCCGTGGGAGGAAAACCCTCACCCGATCCGGGTGTCGCCCCCGGCCGGGGGTCGGGCGCGGCTTGACAACTCCGGGGCGTTGCTGAACGGTGTTGCAGTGTCTTAGTCGAGTAGAACAATTTGGAGGCGTCGGGTGGAGTTCCACGTCGAACGCGCCAGCGGCCTCCCCGCGTACCTCCAGCTCGTGCGGCAGGTCCGTGAGGCGCTGCGCCTGGGGTGGCTGGCGCCCGGCGACCGCCTGCCGACCGTGCGCGACGTCGTCGCGACCAGCGGGGTGAACGCGAACACCGTGCTCAAGGCGTACCGGGAGCTGGAGATGTCCGGGCTGGTCGAGGCGCGCCAGGGGTCGGGCACGTTCGTGAAGGCGGGCCTCGGGTCGACGTCGCCCGAGGTGATGGCCGCGCTGCGGGCGCGCCTGGCCGTGTGGGTGCGGGAGGCGCGCGAGGCGGGGTTGGACACCGAGGACATCGACGCCCTCGTGCGTTCGGTGCTGGCCAACGGGGAAGGGGTGGCGGTCGCATGACGACCGTGGTCGAGCCGGTCGACACCACCGCGGTCGCGGTGCGCGCGCGGGGGCTGGGCAAGCGCTACAAGGACAAGTGGGCGCTGCGCGAGTGCGAGTTCGAACTGCCGAGGGGCCGGGTGGCGGCGCTCGTCGGCGCGAACGGCGCGGGCAAGACGACGCTGATGACGGTCCTGGCGGGCCTGCTCCGGCCGGACGAGGGGTCGGCGGTCGCGGCCGGCCGGGTGGCGTTCGTGTCCCAGGACAAGCCCGTGTACCGGAACTTCACCGCCACCGACGTGCTGCGCCTGGGCGCGCGGCTCAACGTGGTGTGGGACGAGCCCCGCGCCCGCCGCTGGCTGGAGCGCTTCGAGGTCCCGCCGGACCGGGCGTGCGGCAAGCTGTCCGGCGGCCAGCAGGCGCAGGTGGCGTTCGCGCTGGCCATCGGGTCCCGGCCGGACGTGCTCATGCTCGACGAGCCGCTGGCCAACCTCGACCCGCTGGCCCGCCGCGAGGTCACCGCCGAGCTGCTGTCCGAGGTCGACGAGACCGGCATGACCGTGCTGCTGTCCACCCACGTGGTGGCCGAGCTGGGCGGCGTGGCGGACCACCTGCTGCTGCTCGCGCACGGCAGGCTGCTGGCCGGGGGCGACCTGGACGACCTGCTCGCCCGCCACGTCAGCTACACCGGCCCGCGCTCGGACGTGCCGCCCGCGCTGGGCGAGGTCGTCGAGGCGCGGCACCGGCGCAACCAGTCGACGTTCCTGGTCGAGTTGCCCGAGGACCACCCCCGACCGGTCGTCGCGGGGCAGTGGCGCGAACGGCCGGTGACCTTGGAGGACTACGTGCTCGCGCAGCTCGCGGTCACTCGGAAGGGGCTCGGGGCATGACCGCCACGACCACCGCGACCACCACTGCCGCCGCCCCGGCGGCCACCCGCGCCCGCGTCGGCTGGGGCGACCTGCTCTGGCTGGCCTGGCGGCAGCACCGCTGGACCGTCGGCGGCACGGCCGTGGTCGTCGTCGGCCTGTCGGCGCTGGCGCTCGGCATGGCGTGGCACATCGACGCCACCGGCCACGTCGAGCACTCGCTGCTGTTCGGCGAGTACGGCTACCGCAGCGTGTCGCAGGCGCTGGTCGCGGCGTCGGTCCTGGGCGGCTTCGTGATCGCCGCGTTCTGGGCCGCGCCGCTGCTGGCGCGCGAGTACGAGCAGCGCACCCACCTGGTCGTGTGGACCCAGGACGTCACGCCGGTCCGCTGGCTGGCGGGCAAGGTCGTGCTGCTCGGCGCGGCGGGCGCGGGGCTGTCGGCGGCCTACGGCGCGGCCCTGGTCGTGCTGATGAACAGCGTGAACGCGAACGTGGACGGCGGAGCGGCGTTCATGCCGTTCGACAGCTACCCGTTCGAGGCCGTGCCGCACGTGCAGGTCGGCTACGCCCTGTTCGGGTTCGCGCTCGGCCTCGCGCTCAGCGCGTTCACCCGCCGCACGGTGGCGTCCATGGGGCTCGCGCTCGTGGGGTTCTTCGTGGTGCGGGGCCTGGTCGCGGGCCTGTGGCGGTCGTACTACGCGCCGCCGTTGCGCACCGTGGCGCCGTACGACCCGCTGCCGAGGGACGGGGGGAACATCGCCTGGCCGGCCCGGGACGCGATGGTGGTGGACGTCGGGTACCTGGACGCGGCGGGCGCCGAGGTGGACGTGGACTTCAACGCACCCTGCATGGCGGCGACCCAGGACGAGGGCGCCTACGGGCGGTGCCTGGTCGACCAAGGGGTGAGCCAGAGCTTCGTCGACTACCAGCCCGGGGACCGCGTGGTGCCCTTCCAGCTGGTCGAGCTGGGCATCTTCACCGTGCTCGCGGCGGGCCTGCTCGCGCTGACCTTCTGGTGGGTCAAGCGGATGCACCGCGTGTAGGCGGCACGTCGTCGGCAGGAGGTGCCGCCCGCGCCGGGGGCGGGGGGGACCACCCGGTTTTGGAGGTAGAATAAACCAACCCTGGACACACCGACCCCACAACCCCACGTCGGCATGA